>NZ_NFKD01000010.1:0-99546 GCF_002160215.1 Bacteroides sp. An19
ATTTTGTATTGCCGGATGACCCTGATTCCGGGCTTCCACCGCCTTCCTCCGCCCTTTTCGCTACGCTCCAAGGACGGAGGAAGGCGGTGGCGGAGTTGCACTTCTAACTTGACGGTGGGTAATATCTTATTGCGTTACATATATGCTTGACGGCACGTTCCATCTTGCGTCCCAGCTTATGTGTCCGCCAACTTCCGTACAAACGATGTACTCCGAAAGCCTCCGGACTGTGATTATAATGGTTGCAGGGCGAAAGCCAAAACGTAGGATACACGGTCAGCCCTTCCAGATGTTGCTCCTCTTCCCTGCATACATAACCACGCTTCATAGCTATTTCTTTCATAATCATCGGCGAAATGGTCTGGTCGAACGAACCATCGGGATGTACAAAATCATGCGTACGGTAATATTCGAACACTTCCTTGCAGAAGCTGTTCCCTTTTTCGCCTATAAAGAATGCCGCCTGCAGCCCGAAGTCATCCGGTTGCTCCATCCAACATTCATTGAAGGTGGTACATCCCTCCCCTTCTTTGGGCACAAAGCGGTCGAAACGCTTACGCAAGAAGATATCGCTATCCATGTACACACCCCCTTCGTGATACACCGCGTAAAAGCGTACGCCATCTGCGGCAAAAGCCCATTTTTTCATCGAAAGTGCCTGGTCGATAAAACGGCATCCGATAGCCCGGGCATCTTCATACGTCCATACCCGTATCTGATAATCAGGGAGCAACCGTTTCCAACTGGCAATACATACTTTCACTTCCAGCGGATATGCCCTGTCTCCGAACCAGCACAAATGAATGATTTTAGGAACCATAGTCTTTTCTTTTATTTCCAATTACCTTCAGCCATTCCTCTTTCGTACGTTTCCAGCGGTTGTGGCTCCAGAGCCAATAGGCAGGAGCTTCCTTAATCTGCTTTTCCAAGCACTCGGAATACATATCTGTCAGGCGGTATTGCGGCAAGTCATTGGGATGCAGGGTCAGAAGTTTCAACTCTGCATGATAATAGCCACGCTTCACCCTACGGATATCCAGATAATAAACAGCCGCATCCAGCTTCCTGCCGATACGTTCCGTACCCATAAAGAAAGCAGTATCATGATTCAGAAACGTCGTCCAATGTTCCATTGCCCACCAGCTAGGCGCCTGATCGGCTATAAACCCTATCATCACTTTCTTTTCGCCCTTCCCTAATTTGATAATACGGCGCAAGGTTTCTTTCATCGGGATATTGTCGCCCCCGAACTGCCCGCGGAGCCGTAAGAACAGTTGGTCGAACGCTTTGTTATAAAGCGGATGGTAAATCTGTCCGCAATGTATATCCGGAAGCCAGTATTGCATGGAGGCCACATACTCCCAGTTGCAATAATGCCCTAAATATATGAAACAATACTTCTTTTGTTCCCGTTCCAGTTCCTCTTGCACCCGGTCGAGTCCCGAAAAAGACATCCGCCGCATCATCTCTTTCTTCGATATCGAGAACAACTTAATGGTTTCTACCACATAATCGCAAAAGAAATGATAGAACTGCTTTTCAATACGGAGAATTTCCGACTCACTCTTCTCCGGGAACGATGCCTTCAGGTTGCGGTGGACAATGTGCCTCCGGTAACGGATACAATAAAACAAGGGCAGATACAAAATATCAGACACGACATACAGCACCCTCAAAGGGAGCAACGAAAGCACGTACCACGAGGCAAAGACTATATAATATACAAATTTCATTCCATCATTGGCTTTGGTTGTTCAATTCAATGCACAAAAATACAAATATTACCCTAAAGCGACTTGTTTCAAGAATGAAAAAATGACAAAAGCATTAATTTATAGCCTACTTTCCGATAAAAGGCTTCGTTTTATGTCCTCGCATAGGACAGGATCCTGCCGAAAAGCCGCAAATGGGATTTTACTCCAAAATTTTGCTTCAAGCATATTGAATTACGGGAAATAACACTATCTTTGCAATTCACAAACAATCCGTTCCTTTATGAAAGAGTTTTTCCAGATGATGCGGCGGTTCATCTCGCCTTATAAAAGATATGTGGCTGGTGCGGTGATGCTGAACATCCTTTCCGCTATCTTCAACGTGTTTTCTTTCTCCCTGCTTATCCCGATACTGAATATCTTGTTCAAGACGGGGGGAAGCGGCCAGGAGTATCACTTCATGCCGTGGGGAAGTGCTGACATCAAGGACGTGGCGGTCAACAACTTCTATTACTACGCCTCCCAACTGATTGAAACATTCGGTCCTTCGACCACCCTCCTGTGGCTGGGATTGTTCCTCGCCGGAATGACCTTGCTGAAGACTGCATGCTACTTCGGCTCTACAGCTGTGATGGTTCCTTTGCGCACAGGCGTAGTGCGTGACATCCGTATCCTGGTATATACCAAAGTAATGCACCTGCCTCTCAGTTTCCTTTCCGATGAGCGAAAGGGAGACATCATCGCCCGCATGAGCGGCGATGTAGGCGAAATCGAGAACTCCATCACCAGCTCGCTCGACATGCTGCTGAAGAATCCGATACTTATCGTTTCCTATTTCGCCACCCTGCTGGTTACCAGCTGGCAACTTACACTCTTTACCATCATTGTGCTTCCGGCAATGGGTTGGGTAATGGGGCGGGTAGGCCGCAAGCTGAAACGCCAGTCGCTGGATGCCCAGAATAAATGGAGCGAAACGATGTCGCAACTGGAAGAGACACTGGGCGGAATGCGCATCATCAAGGCATTCATAGCCGAAGACAAGATGATAAACCGCTTCGTGAAATGCAGCAATGAGTTCCGGGACGCCACCAGCCGCGTAGCCATGCGCCAGAGCCTTGCCCATCCGATGAGCGAATTTCTGGGCACGGTACTCATCGTGCTGGTGCTGTGGTTCGGCGGAACGCTTATCCTGAGCGATACCTCACCTATTGACGCACCCACGTTCATCTTCTACATGGTCATCCTGTACAGCATCATCAATCCACTGAAAGACTTTTCGAAAGCGAGCTACAACATTCCGAAGGGACTTGCCTCGATGGAGCGTGTGGACAAGATACTGAAGGCAGAAAACCCTATCAAAGAACGTCCCGATGCCGAACCTATCAGCGAACTGAATGACGGGCTGGAGTTCCGCCACATCTCGTTCAGCTACGGCACCCATGAAGTGCTTCACGACGTAAGCCTCAGCGTGAAAAAAGGCGAGACCATTGCACTTGTAGGACAAAGTGGTTCCGGCAAATCGACACTGGTCGACCTCGTACCCCGTTTCCACGATGTCCAGTCGGGCGAAATACTGATAGACGGAAAGAACATCAAAGGACTGAAAGTGAAAGACCTGCGAAGCCTGATAGGCAACGTAAACCAGGAAGCCATCTTGTTCAACGACAGTTTCTACAACAACATTACTTTCGGGGTAGACAACGCCACAATGGAAGAGGTGATAGCCGCCGCCAAGGTGGCAAACGCCCACGAATTCATCATGGAGAGCGAGCAAGGTTATGATACCAACATCGGAGACCGCGGATGCAAACTTTCGGGAGGGCAGCGCCAACGCATCTCTATCGCCCGCGCCATTCTGAAAAACCCTGCTATCCTGATACTGGACGAAGCAACATCAGCACTTGATACCGAAAGCGAACGCCTGGTGCAAGAGGCTCTGGAACGGCTGATGAAGACCCGCACGACAATCGCCATCGCCCATCGTCTCTCTACCATCAAGAACGCCGACCGCATCTACGTGCTCTACGAAGGTCGCATTGTGGAATGCGGCAAGCATGAGGAACTGCTCCAGAAAAACGGCTATTACAAGCGGCTGAACGACATGCAGGCGTTGTAAAAGTTGAAATCCTACATCCCTTTGGGCGGTCGTAAATCATACCGATTAGGAGTTAAAGGGAGTCAGAAGGAGTTATAGGGAGTTGGATACCAATACTTTTCCCTTCGTTCAGTAGCAAGCCTATTGGCTTTTAACTTCCGAACGAAGGGATAATTCCTGCAAAACATAAGAAGCTGTTTTGAATTTATCGTGCGATGATTTGGGATGAGTTTTTGAGGCATTTTCGCTTCTGTGATGAGGAAGATAGCGGGCTATCTGACGAAGAACAGGAGCGAAAAGGACCAAAAAATCGCCCAAAGCACACACGAAAACGGATACATCAAGACAAGAAAAACTTTTTGGAGAAATTCAAAACAGCTTCTAATTATTTTAACTCCTGATTCGCATAAATTATCGTGTGCGGACATGCAGTATTTTATGTAACATTTCATTTTTACTATATAGACTCAAACTAACTTCTTGACAAGACAATTTAAAACCCAACACTATGAGTGATAAGAATCCCACAGTAAGCATTATCGTCCCCAATTATAATTATGGCCGCTTCCTCGACCAACGCATCACATCCATATTGAATCAGACTTACACCGATTATGAGCTGATTCTACTGGACGACGCATCGACGGATGAAAGTATCACCATATTGGAAAAGTACAGAAAGAATCCTCATGTTACTCAAATTGAGGTCAACAAACAAAATACAGGAAGTCCTTTCCGGCAATGGATGAAAGGCATCCTGCTGGCAAAAGGTGAATGGGTTTGGATAGCCGAAGCTGATGATTTATGCGAACCGACTTTCCTGGAAACCTGTATGCATTATATCGGACAGCAAGAAAAAGTAGCCATCTGCAATGTGGGAAGTGTTTACATCGATGAAAAAGGAAATACCATCAACCAAAACGTGCATTACTGGAGCAAAGAAGAAGCACAAACTGATGCCATCTGTTTCGACGGGCAAAAGTTTGTAGAATACATCCTGTATTGGCAAAACGAAATTCCTAATGCCAGCGGAGTCATATTCAGAAAAGAATATGCCTTGCATCTGAAAAACCAAGAATGGACAAAATTCCGTTATTGTGGCGACTGGCTATTTTGGACAGGCGTGGCTATGCAAGGCAAAGTAATTCAGATACACCAGACATTGAATTACTTCCGTCAACATGTTTCCCAAACGACCCAAGGGAGATACAATGGACAATCTTACATTGAAACTTTCAAAATCAGCTTGTACATCGAAAGCCAACTTCCTTCCATCAATTCCACAAAACGCAGGCTGAGACATGGAAAAGACGTACGAATCATCAGGCACCACAAAAACAAGCAAATCAAACAATGTGTCATGAAAGAGTATCATAAATTGTTCCATTCATCCAAATTAAAGGATTATCTGTATTTCAAACTGCATAAGAAACTTAAATTCTTACCTTATACCTTAACTGAAGAAAAAGATAGAATAAAAGCGTTATCATTATATGCAACCAAGATTGGCAAATCCAAATAGATTGCGTAATTTTGCATTTTTCAAACAAACTTGTTATGATAACTTTTATCATTTGCAGCATTGCCCCCGAACGGGCTCATGCTTTAGAACAAAACATTCAACGTACGATAGGAGAAACACCGTATGAAATCATCATATTCGACAATCGTCAGACCAATTATAGCATAGCCAAAGCATATAATTTATGCGCAAGCAAAGCCCGCTATGCTTATTTATGTTTCCTCCATGAAGACATTGCTTTTCATTCAAGAAATTGGGGAAAAGACATTATCCATCAATTAAGTTCGGATAATTGCGGCATTATCGGATTTTCCGGCTCCATCCTGAAAACGCAATGCATTTCTGGAGTACACCCTTACAATCCGCTAACTTGCCACAACTACATACAAAAAGACAGGAAATACAGTTATTTTTTTAATTCATTGAACGATGATATAGATTACAAGGCTTGTATCACCGTAGACGGAATGTGTATGTTTGTACCCAAAGCCGTATGGAATCTACATCATTTTGACGAACAAACACTGACAGGCTTTCACGGTTATGATCTGGACTTTTCTTTACAGGTTGCCATGCACCATCAAAACTACATTTGCAACACCATCATCATAGAACATTTTTCAAATGGTTCTTATACTACCCAATGGGTAAATGCCATCATTGCATTAGACGCTAAATGGAAAGACAAGCTTCCATTATCCGTTGAGGATTTTTCTGAAAAAGCACTGAACTACTATGAAGAAGAAGCTCTTTTCCTGTTTCTAAAGAAGGCACTACGCACCCAATCCCCTTATAAAGATATTTATCCCTTCCTGAAAGATTATTGGAAACGGACACATTTCAAAAAACATTCTCTTACTTTGTTACTGAAACTCATAAGCAACCGCCTTCTACACATAAAAGCATAAAACTGATGATTACCTTTATAGTTTGCAGCATATCGCCCCAACGGGCAATGGCATTGTACAATAACATATATGATACCATTGGAGACACTCAATACCGCTTCATGCCATTTGACAACCAAACGCTGAATTATGGCATAGCACACGTTTACAATCTTTGCGCACAGCAAGCAAAAACCGAATATCTTTGCTTCCTGCATGAAGATGTTGCTTTCCGTTGTAAGAATTGGGGCGAAACCATAATCAACAAACTCAAAGAACCAGACTGCGGCATTATTGGTTTCACGGGTTCGCCTGTAAAATTCCAAGCCATATCCTCTGTACATCCTTCTGCAAAATGGATGGTCAATCACTATATCCAACGGACAAAGGAAGGAAAAGAATTGTTTATGAACTCTTTTACTTCCAACGCAAAATATGCTCCCTGCATCACCATTGACGGTATGTGTATGTTTGTACGCAGGCAAGTATGGCAAGAATGTCCATTTGATGAACGGCTATTACCCGGTTTCCACGGATATGACCTGGACTTTTCTTTACAGGTAGCCCGACACTACCAAAACTACATCTGCGGAGCAGTAACCATCGAACACTTCTCCATCGGCTCTTTTTCTACCGAATGGGTAGCTACCACAATCCGCTTACACAACGAAAAATGGAATCCATATTTGCCCTTATATATCCATTCTCTGTCGCGTAAAGAAGTCGTTCAGGATGAACACGATGCCTTTTATCGATTCATCAAAAAAGCATTGCGTACAAATTATCCTTACCGAGAAACATACAAACTTATAAAACAATACTGGCGAATGACTTCTTTCCGAAAACATTCGCTTACTTTACTTTTAAAACTAATCGGTACACGATTCCTTCATTTAAATATATAAGAACTGTTTTGAGAGGGTGTTCTAATTTTTCTGATAAATTTGTTTTGCGGATATGAATCAATGTATGATTGAAAGGTTCAGTATCTGTTTCAGACTGTCTTCCTTTTACGTTCTCCATATGGAAACCGTACGGTTTCCATATCGAAAACATACGGTTTCCGTATCAAGAACGTACGGTTTTGGGATGGAAACTATAAAAGGATGATGTCTGGATTGATAATATAATCCAATCAGATGTATCCGTTTTCATGTGTGCTTTGGGCGATTTTTAGTCATCTCAAATCATCACACAATAAATTCAAGACAGTTTCTTCTAAAATTACAACTTCAGGTACTTGCTTCGCTTCAGACCTAATGTATAAGGCAATAAATGGATAAACCGGTGCAAACGGGGTCTAAAGCGATTAAGCACATGCTCACCTTTCCAAGGTGTCAGATTTTGATACTCGAAATACAGATGGCGCAAGGGATGCATACAATGGTATTGCCAGGGCTTGCGTGAAGAATAATGCAGGATGGCCGGATGAAGAATGGTTTCCAGATAAGGCGGGCGCCAACAGGCATTCTTGCCTTTTGGAATACGGTATAAACCTTCCTGCACATCCCATTTCATAGCAACCAGCACCTTATGCTCATGCAACAATCCGTTCAACAAGTCTTGATCATTATATATCACCCTGTCTGGATATCGTTGATAATAACGGACACATTGTTCCTCTATCTGATGTTCTCGCCAATAATCTAAATTCAAAAGCAAAACGCCTCCATTGAAATAATTGTAAGAAACGTCATACCCTAAACGCTTGCAATGAACAGGATTGACCTGAATGGCATCCGGAATACCAGCCAAAGCTACTCCTGTAAGATTGGTATTCCATAGTTCATCCAACGCACTCAAGACCAATACATCGCAATCCATATAAAGGACTTTCGAAACCGTCGCGGGCAAGAGGGAAGACAAGACACACCGATAGAACACGACTTTAGACAACCGCTGCCCTTCCCAACGGATGACATAACCAGACACTTTCTCTTCCGGCACATCATAAAACGCGATAGTGGCACCATAAGAAGAAGCCAAGCGGGCAAGTATATCGCAATCTGCCTGGGGAAGGGATTGTGAAACGATATGGAAAGTCACATCTTGCGGACGGTTGTTCTTTAAGACAGAAACCATTGTAACAGCACAAAACCGTACAAACTTATGGTCGATGGTCAAAGCTATATGCATCATTGTTGCGATTCTTTTAAATAACTGAAAAACCTGCAAATCGTATCATCCTCATATACATATCCGTCTGCTTGCAGGCGGTCGAATACGTGGGTACCGATAACACGGTCGTATTCTTCTTCCAACTTGCCCTCCTTATACAAACGATAAAAATAACGCCAGTGCCGGCCTCCGTGCCGCCCTTTGTGTTGCTCCAACTGCTTGCCTCCATTTATCATCTTTTCCAGGAATTGTTGCTTGCCCCTTATATTATAATGGTACACGCGTATATCGGTGTCCGCCGAACGTTTAGGCAACATCGTCACCTTGTGGTTCCCCATCGAAATCTGTATGTATCCGGCTGCCCGATGTACCACTTTCTTGTTCTGACGCTCGAAAAGAGAATAGAGTGACAGACCATAATGTTCCAGGTCGGGTACATATTTTACCGCCTTGTCCCATTGCCAGAAGGGTTTGTCTTCTTCAGGATAAAGGCTTCGCATCTCGCAATTCAACACATTGGCACCCGTACGGCTCAGTTCATCCTTCAGGTTTCCCGAAGGAGCATACCATAACTCATCCGCATCGGCATTGATAATCCAGTCGGCACCGTATCGGGTCTTGGCTTTCCATATCATACGGTCTACCCATGCTTTTTGCTCATAATTGGTAGCTGTTTCCTGTATCACTTCCTTCACCCATCCCATTTGCCGGTATTTTTCGATAATCTCCGGTGTGCGGTCGGTGGAATTGTTATCAGTAATGATAAAGCCATCTACCCCCATCGCCTTGTGAAAGCGCAGATTCTCTTCCAGCATATCTTCTTCGTTCTTCACCAAAAGGGTCATAAGCAACCGTGGAGAAGAAATGCGGCGGAACGTCTTGAAGATTTCCACCAATGCATAACCTATCTTCCGCATCATATACATACGCATGTCCTCACTCCTTTTATTTAATAGATACTCTCAACCACTCCGCCGGAACAATCTCCCGGCTATCGGCATCGCGTGTCCAACGTTCGGGAGCAATGACTATTTTACCGTTGCGCGGATTCAACCACGCTCCCCACCAGCTGAACGTGCTATTGCAGATGATGTGATGCCGGCACCGGCTCATCAGCATCATGTCCTGCCAGCTGTCCTCTCCTTTGTTCCAGTCGATATACACCGCATCGGGCAAATCCAGATTCTCCTTCACCCAGGCAAGGTCGTCCGAAAAGACATAATAACGGGGACGCTCCACCCGTTTGCCCATTTCTTCCAAAGCATTCCGATAATATGAAAGCTGGCAAATGCACCCGATGGCTTCCCAATGCTTGGGTTGGAGGTAATCGCCCCGGCGCACGTGCAAAGATACGGCATGTTCATCCTTATCTATCTGCTCACGCATCCGAAGGCTTTGCCCGTTAGCCTGCTTTAAGTCGAACGTAAATGCCTGACGCACTTCGTCCTTGATATCGGCAAAATATTTCTCCGACTGGTAAAAGCCCTTGAAATAGATAAGCGGCCACAAGTAACTGCGTGTATACGGACGCATCGAGCCGTGCTGTTTACGTTCAAGGATGGTCTTGAAAAACAAAAACTCGATGACTTTCTTCAACACCTGGTTCATACAGACTTCTACACAGGGCAGGCCGAATACCCGATGCATCTCGTAACCGTAATGCACATGATAGTGCATCATATCTGTCAAGTCGATATAAACCCGCGGAAAGCGCTTCTTCATCTGCAAATAACATGCATAGATGAACATCTGATTCCCTAAACCACCTGTAACTTTTATCAATCTCATAACACATTGTTCTTTTCTTATTTCATCATTCCCAACCGCTCATTCACTCCGTCCAGATAAGCTTTCCAGAACCTGCCGATGTCGCTCAGGCGATATGCATCGCTGAACGGACACGTAAACAAAGCTATCAGAATATAGCCTATCACCCCGTTGAAACCGCGCAGATACCTTACAGCCCAGTTCTTCCCATAATGATGGTTCAAGTATGCGGAGTTGCGCACTTGATAGAAACGTTTCCATTTCTTTTTCTTATTGCGCTCCACCCACGTGTCTTTCGAAAAGAACTTTTCCTTGTCCATCAGCGCTTCGGGAACATACATTATCTTATAACCCGCCTGCACGGTACGGATGCAATAGTCGGTATCATCACAAAAGATAAAAAGCTCTTTCTTGGGCAAACCGATTTTCTCTACCACTTCCCTACGGATAAAAGGACCTTCGAACGCCGTTCCACAAATCTCCGTAGGCGCGTCGACCTGCATCTTCGAGAGCTTCCCTTTATAAAGGGAGGCGAAAGGACATGTCAAATCGAGTGCCTGGAAATCGTTCGTATACACCTTGCCTTCCATCAGACGGCGCGGTGCGAGCATACCCACATCACTCCGGCCGGCATGACGCAAAAGACTCTCCAGACAATCGGGTCGGGGAAACACATCATCGTCCATGCACCATATCCAGTCGGCATCCAGCCGGCAAGCCTCACGAATGCCCGTATAAAAACCTCCCGAACCGCCCACGTTTGCCTGATTGACCACATGCAGCCCCGGCTCTGAAGCCAGCCATGCGGTAGTACCATCGATGCTCCCGTTGTTGACCACAACGATAGCATCAAGCGGCCGGTTCGCCCGCAAGCAAGCGATATTGCGCTTCAACAATTCCAGTCGGTTGTATGTAACTACTACGGCTATGATTTTCATATCTTTTCCTTATAATGCTTCAAAGCTTCGATTTCTTTTTCTTCCTTGCCCGGCTGGGTACTCCGGTACGCCACCATCAGGCGATAACATTCTCCGGTATCGAATCCGCGTGCCTTGGCATACTCCTCGGCAATAATCCGGTGCATGGCAGGAGTGGCAGGCAAACGCTCCAGATTTTTACATCCGGCCTTCATGTCCAGCGGTCCGATGGCAAGGCGGTTCAGGTCGACAATATCCAGTCTGATGCCTTCGGGCGTCTTCTCGAACAGGATATTGGCACGCCCGTAATCCTTATGGGCATATCCGTGATTATGCAGAAGCGCCGTCACCCGTCCCACGGCACGCAACACCTCTTCCTCGTAATCGAAATGCCGGTGAAACAGGTCTTCATACCGGTAAGGACAAGTAGAGGCAAGGGTTACGTAATAACTCCGGTCGAAAAGCAATCCCTTCCGGATATTCATATAGCCTACAGGCTGAGGAGTGCCCACGCCTATCTGCTGAAACAGGAGAGCATGGTCGTATGAACGTTTCGCCTTCGAAGGTCGCAACACCCCGTAAACAAAGCGATTGACCAGGTTCGGCCTGCGGAAAGCCTTCACCACATAATCTGCCCCCTGATACGTAATCCGCCTCAACTGGTTTCGTCCGTTATGAATAACTACACCCTCATCGTGCAAAAAACGGTCGGGCAAACTTATCATAAAATCTTCCAGACCGGCAAAGTCCGGATGAAGTACCAAGGTCTGATGATTGAACAAGCTCATATACTGACAAACGAATATAATTCCTATACCTGATTCATATATATGCCATCGCACATGCATATAGCTGCGCAGGCACATGCATATAGTCTCAAATCTTATCCAGCCCCTTGGTGAACTTCAACCAATAATACTTCAACGGATTGGTATATTTCAGTTTCTTCCATGGACGGCTTCCGTGCGGACGGTGCACAACAGGCAGCGAAGTGAAGAGATAATTGGTAAATCCATCCTTCAATGCCTGATGCGAAATGGTGACATCGAACCAATTCTTGCTGGCATCCAGCTGATGGAAATCATACTTCCGCAAGAAATCGGTACAGAGCAGGGAGCAACAGAAGCTCAGATGCTTCTTTTCCGCAATGACACGATTCTCCTGTCCCTGTGCATACAGGTACGGATAATTTATCACCCCGCTATCGTCTACTGTGACCGAAGCGGCAATACCGCATCCTGGACGTTGCAAAGCCCCATCGAACAAGCCCTGCAGGGTATCCCGCCTCACCACTACGTCCGACTCTACTATCAGCAGACCGGCATCAGCCTCAATGGCACGTGCCTGTGCCATCTGCAACACCAGCAAATAATTGGGAGAGGGATGCGAAGTTACCTCCGACAGATTCACCAATTCGAAGCCATACCGCTCTGATGCTTCCTGCAAACGGAGCGTATTCTCAGGCGTACTGAAATCATTATACACAGTATAGGTAAAAGGAACACTTGTTTCAGATTCCATAATCGCCTGTATTGTTTCAAGCGTCGAATCAATGGAATCCTTTACGGGAGTTATCACATGCAAACACTTCATAGGGCTGAATATCTTTTCATTCTACCATAATAAATACAAAGCTAAGGAATCTTTTCGACATAGACCAGTTTTCCACCGAAAATTATATTTCAACGCCATACATCAGCATTCGTTTCAGCACACATGTCCTTACCGGCAAAGCCCTATTTGTTAATGAACGTATAATGCGAAGCTATATTCTTAAATCGTGTTATAAAACATATTATTTTAGCACATACACTTGCATATTCCAGAAAAGTCCGTACCTTTGCATCGTGTTTTTCATAGTATTAGATTTAAGGTTAACAAAGGTTGGAGTACAGCGGTACTCCTTTTTTTATGTCCGTATGTCATGAGAGCAAAACAGAACAAGCGTGTATTATTAGGAATGAGTGGTGGAACCGACAGTTCGGTAGCAGCCATTATCTTACAGGATGCCGGATACGAAGTAACCGGTATCACGTTCCGCTTTTACGAAAAAGATGCTCATACCGAATACCTGGACGATGCCGCTGAACTCTGCACACGGCTACACATCCCACACCTCGTTTATGATGCCCGCGAAATCTTCCAGCAACGAATAATCACTTATTTCATCAACGAATATTTGAAAGGACGCACCCCCGTGCCCTGCACTCTTTGCAACAATCTTCTGAAATGGCCGCTCTTACAACAAGTTGCCGACGAACAAGACATCTATCATATCGCCACAGGACACTATGTACAAAAGGTCCTACACAACGGACGCTGGCATATCTCTGCCGGCTCTGACCCAGACAAAGACCAATCATTTTTCCTTTGGGGATTGTCGCAAGAAACGTTGCAACGAATGCTTTTGCCCATGGGTAACCTTACCAAAAAAGAAGTGCGCGCACTAGCTGCCGAACGGGGATTCACAAAAATGGCTCACAAACGTGATAGTCAGGGGGTCTGTTTTTGTCCCGGAGATTACCGCACTTTCTTACGCGAACATACAGAAGCTGGAAAAATCGTACCCGGCATCTTTTACAACGAAGCAGGCATCCCCATCGGGACACACGAAGGATATCCTTTTTATACCATCGGACAACGCCGCAGACTGGGTATTTATCAGAACCAGGCATTATTCGTCAAACAAATCATTCCCGAAACAAATGCAGTCATCATCTGCAACCGCTTGCAGGCACTGGAACATAACGGCATGTACCTCTCACACTGGTACTTGGCATGCCCCGATGAAGTCATCGGAAGCAATGATGAAATTATCGTTAAAATACGCTACCGCAAACAAGCCAACCGTTGTAGGGTTACACTTACCGCCGACAACCGTTTGCATGTCTGCCTGCACGAACCGTTGGCGTCCATTGCCTGCGGACAAGCGGCGGTATTCTATCGAGACAACATTGTACTGGGTGGAGGAATTATCGATGCCGTAGTTGAATAAATTGTTTTTCCATGTCTTTACAACTTTCTGTTTCAATCAATCAATATTTTTTGTACATTTGCTCGCATACAAATTAAAACACTTAGCATGATGATACCCGATTACACTCCTATCCTCAACAAAACGGTCAATGAATTGTCCGACCCTGCCTCCTATGAAGGACTGTTCCATCAATACAAAGACGGTGAACTCCTCCCCTCTGCCAAATCACTCAGACGCATCGTAGAACTGTCACGTGAAATTCTTTTTCCTGGCTACTTCGGCAACTCTACCATACACAGACGCACCCTCAACTATCACATCGGTGTAGATGTAGAAGAACTGTTCCGCCTGCTTACCGAACAGGTGGAGGCAGGATTCTGTTTCGGCATCGAGAATGCACTTTCCGACGAATCTCCGGAAGAATGCCTGTGCCATACTACGGCCTCAAACATTGCTGCCCAGTTCATCAGTCGCCTGCCGCTAATACGCCACACTCTAGCCACAGATGTAGAAGCGGCTTACTACGGCGACCCTGCCGCTACCTGCTTCGGTGAAATCATCTGTTGCTATCCCATTATCCGTGCCATCACCAATTACCGTATAGCCCACGAACTCTACACGCTAGGCGTGCCACTCATTCCACGTATCATCACCGAAATGGCCCACTCGGAAACGGGTATCGATATCCATCCGGGAGCAAAGATAGGTGATCACTTCACCATCGACCACGGTACAGGCGTGGTTATCGGCGCCACATGCATCATTGGCAATCATGTCAAACTTTATCAAGGAGTGACACTAGGAGCAAAAAGCTTCCCGCTTGACGAACATGGAAACCCCATCAAAGGTATCCCCCGCCATCCAATTTTGGAGGATGATGTAATTGTCTATTCGAATGCCACCATCCTGGGACGCATCACCATCGGGCGCGGAGCTACCATTGGAGGAAATATCTGGGTAACCGAAAGTGTTCCGGCTGGAGCACGCATCGTACAGCGGAAAAGCTGAGTCATTTCACCACAGATAGCTCAGATTTTCATAAAAACCTACAGCAGCCCGTTCACGGCAAAGTATTTCCAAAGCGGGGCTGCCATCAGGGCTTGCTTGATTTGGTCGTTCAAGAGCAGGGTGCGCACTTCATCCGCTGTAAGCAATTCGACGCTGATGTCCTCGGTTTCTTCCAGATGTTGGGTAGAGACACGCTCCACACCGGTGGCGAGGAAGCAATGGCAGAGGTTCGTGTTCGTGCTGGGATTGGCGGAGATGTCCATCCAGTGTTGCCATTCGCCCCCGCCGAAACCAGTTTCCTCGTACAATTCACGCCGAGCTGATTCGAGGGACGATTCTCCTTTCTCGCATACGCCTGCACAGATTTCATAACAGGTCATCCCCAGTCCGTGGCGGTACTGGCGCTCCATCAGGAACTTACCGTCGCGGGTAATCGCCAGCACGTTTATCCAGTCGGGATATTCCAGCACGTAATACTCTTTGTTTTCTGCTCCTGTAGGCAACAGCACGTGGTCTTTTCGTGCCGTGAGCCACGGACGCCGGATGAGGTATTCGCTCTCCAGCACCGTCCATTTCCGGTCTTGATTGTTTTCTTTCAGCATATTGTATTAGTTTATAACCTGTATCGATTTTGAAACGCAGATTCACGCAGATTTACACAGATAATAATTTTTGCGTTAATCTGCGATAATCCGCGTTTCCTTATAACAGCATTAATCTATCGCTTCACCACCACCAACGGGATTCTTCCCAGCTCTGCCGCCAGTTCAGAGAACGAGCTGTGGAACGAGCCGTATATCTTCCGGGTGTGTGCCAGCGTCCACAGGTCGGCGATGCCTTCGCGGATGCCTTCCGTGGTACTGCGGTCGGCTTTGCTTTCGGCACAGACGATTCTTTCGCCGTAACGGGTGCGCATCGCTTGTTTCACTTCTTCCGAATCGGTGGCAAGGTAGATACAAAGGTCGGGATGCGCCGCCTGTTCCTTATCCAAACAACCGAAAAACGCCTCCAGCGGACTGTGCTCGATAGACAAAACATTATCAGTACGACGGATATGCACGCCTACGGTATAATCCGAAAAGGCGGAAATGCGTTTCCCGATGACCTCCTCTATCTGCGGAACGGGACGGAACACCTCGTGCAGCAGCGCATCGGGATAAGCATAGAAAGGCAGATAGGACGCCATATACACATTTCCCCGTTTTGCCCAGCCCTCAAAGTCGAAACCTTGCGTGCGGAGCGCGTCTATCTGATGCTCGTACAGACACGCCCGGAACAGCAGCTTCTGAAACAAGGCAGGAACGCGGAAGTTCTTCTGCCTCGGACGGTCGTACACCAACAAATCAAAAGCCGATGCTTCGGTAATACATACCTTTTCGGACAAATTCCGGGGCACGAACAAATCACGAAAAGCAGCATGCAATGCCCAGTCACGAAACCAGATTACTTTCAATTCAATGCCGGTCTGTTCCGCCAATGCAATGGCGGAAAGCGTGGCACGGATGCGGTTTGCCAAACCTCCGGCAGGGACAAATATCATTTTTCTTTTCATATCGCACAAAAGTAGCGAATTTATCTTAGAGAAAATCGTACCTTTGCAAAAACTTTGATGAAATATGAGGGTACTTATCATAAATACATCCGAACGAATAGGAGGAGCAGCCATTGCCGCAAGCCGACTGATGGAAGCCTTAAAAAGCAGTGGTATCAAAGCAAAGATGCTGGTACGCGACAAACAAACTGAACAGGTAACTGTAGTAGCACTGAAGAAGTCTTGGCGGCAAATCTGGCAATTCGTATGGGAGCGTATCATTATATGGAAAGCCAATCACTTTAAGAAACACAACCTCTTTGCCGTAGACATTGCCAACACAGGTACCGACATCACCTTGTTGCCCGAATTCAACCAAGCCGATGTTATCCACCTGCATTGGGTCAACCAAGGCATGCTCTCGCTGAAAGACATTGAGAAAATACTACAATCGGGCAAACCCGTAGTATGGACAATGCATGATATGTGGCCTGTGACAGGTATCTGTCACCATGCACAGGATTGTATCCGTTACCAAACGCAATGTCACGATTGTCATTTGTTGTACCGTGGGCACAAACATGACCTTTCTTATAAGACTTTCGTCAAAAAACAACGCCTCTACAAGAATGCTCCCATTACTTTTGTAGCATGCAGCCGCTGGCTGGAAGGATTGGCTCAGAAAAGTATCCTCACCCACGGACATACCGTAACCAATATTCCCAATCCTATCAATACGAATCTGTTTCATCCTACCGACAAGCTTGCTGCCCGACGGAAATTGAACCTCCCTGAAGACAAACGATTGTTGCTGTTCAGTTCAATGAAAATTACCGACAAGAAAAAAGGCATCGATTATTTAGTAGAAGCCTGCCGCCTCCTGAACGAAATGCAACCCGATTTTTGTCGCGAACTTGCAGTAGTGGTGGTAGGCAAGGAATCGCAACAATATGCCGACCTCTTCCCATTCCCTGTTTATTGCCTCAATTATGTAGGTAAGGAAAAAGAAATGCCGACTATTTATAACGCCGTAGACCTCTTTGTCACCCCCTCGCTTCAGGAAAACCTGCCCAACACCATTATGGAAGCCATGTCGTGCGGCGTGCCCTGCGTAGGATTCTGCATCGGGGGCATCCCCGAAATGATAGACCACCTGCACAACGGCTACGTGGCACGCTACCGCTCTGCCGAAGACCTGGCAAACGGCATCTGCTGGTCACTCACCGAAGGCGATTACCAAAGCCTCAGCACCGAAGCCCGACGCAAAGTGCTCAGCACCTACGCCGAACACGTGGTAGCAATGAAATACATCGGAATCTACAACCGCATCACCGGACAAAACGACTGAAACACGCCTATGCTGACACACTTTCATCCCAAATTCTCCATCATCACGGTGACCTACAACGCCGCCGCCGTCATCGAAGACACCTTGCAGAGTGTCATCACCCAGACGTACAAAAACATCGAATACATCATCGTCGACGGAGCCTCTACCGACCGCACAATGGAAATCATCGGACGCTACCGCAAGCACATCCATACCGTAGTGAGCGAACCCGACCGCGGACTATACGATGCGATGAACAAAGGCATCCGCCTCGCCACAGGCGACTATGTGTGCTTCCTCAATGCCGGCGACGAGCTGCACGAAGATGACACCCTCCAGCTTATCGTCCACAGCCTTACGGGATTGACCGGACTGCCCGATGTCATTTACGGGCGTACTGCCATCGTCGATGAAGAAGGGCATTTTCTGCGAATGCGCCGCCTCGAACCGCCTGAGAACCTTACATGGCACAGTTTCCGCCAAGGGATGCTCGTCTGCCACCAGGCTTTCTTCGCCCGCCGCGACCATGCCGTGCCCTATGACCTCCGCTACCGCTTCTCCGCTGACTTCGACTGGTGTATCCGCGTGATGAAGCAAAGCACCGTGCTGCATAACACGCGCCTCACGCTCATCGACTACCTCAACGAAGGCATGACCACGCGCAATCACCGCGCCTCCCTCACCGAGCGCTTCCGCATCATGTGCCGACACTACGGCTATGTACAGACCATCCTGCTCCACCTCAAGTTCGCGCTGCGCCTGCTGTATAAGAAATAAATGATGTTTTTCACCACAGATTACACAGATTTTTTAAGTTATTTCTCTTGAAACGCAGATTGGCGCAGATTCACGCAGATAAAATAAAAATAATCTGCGTGAATCTGTGGTGAGAATCACCCGCGCCTCCGCAGGCGGAGCACAACCAGCACAATGGCACCTGCGAGCAGGATGCCCAGCGCACAGTAGGCAATAGTTTCAGTAATAGTAACCGATTTCGGCTCGAAAAGCAAACGGACGGTATGCTTCCCGGCAGGGACATTGATGGCACGGAGCACGTAATCGGCTCTGCCTACGGGAACTTCCTCTCCATCCACAAAAGCCTGCCATTCGGGATAATAGATTTCGGAGAACACCACCGTACCTCCGGCTTGTGAACTGATTTCGTACGTCAGTTCGTTCGGTTCGTAATGCTTGAACATAATGCTGCGTGTCGAATCGGCAACCGATGCTTGTGAAGGAGCTTTTACTTGCTCGGCAAACTGAAGATTAACTACGGCTGTCTTGCGTAAGTCAACTACTGCAAGGCTGTCCAGCTCTTCATTGGCATTGCCCACATAACGCACATCGTCTACAAACCAGGCGTTGCCCATTGCGTATGGGTTCTGCACGGGCATCGTGCCTCCGCCCTGCAAGGGGAAGATGAAATATTTCGCGTTCAGCATATTCAAGATACGTATACGGTCGGGGTCGAGCGCCGACATGTCACCTCCCGTCTGAGGAAGTTCAGAAAAGAGACTACCCATTTCGCCCTGGATGTACGCTTCAATGAGCTCCTGATAGCGGCGGAGCTTGGCGGCGTGATATCCCCCGATGCTTTTGTGCCAATAAGAAGTCTCGTTTTCATTGAAGGTATTGGTCGATAGGTTCAGCACCCGATAATACGTGGTATCCTTCAGAATCGCCTTGTCGGTTTCCGAAGGCTGTGCGAAAGGTTTCATCTCGGTGCCTTTCGCCACAAACTGCGCGTCGTACAGATAACGCTTGTTCACCGTCCACATATCGAGCAGGCAGAGAGCCGCCAGCGAAAGGATGAGGGCGGTGGATTTCAGTTTCCCGCGCACATACATCAACAGCAGTGCCACACCCGCCAGAATGACACAGAAGCTGCGCCAGGCGTCGGCGGTGAAGATACTGACACGCATTTCTTCGAGGTTCATCAGGACAGGCGCCAGATGTTCGGCGGGAAGCGCGTTCTGCAACGCGTTCATTTCCATCGTCGATACATACGAAGGGAAGAATACGCGGGGCGCGATGGCAAACAATAGCGACAAGCCCCCCGTAAGCCCCAGACTGACGAAGAACGCTTTTGCCTTCTCGCGCAGCAATTCAGGGCGCTCCACTATCTGTTTCAGCGCCAGCATCGCCAATAAAGGTATGGTGAATTCGGCTATGACGAGGATAGACGAAACGGCACGGAACTTATTGTACATCGGCACATAGTCGATGAAGAAATCGGTCAGCCCCATAAAGTTCTTTCCCCACGAAAGCAGAATAGAGAATACGGTTCCGCCCAGCAACGCCCACTTCATCGGTCCCTTTACAACGAAGCAGCCCAATACAAAAAGAAACATCACAAAAGCGCCTACATAGACTGGTCCCGACGTGCCCGGCTGTTCGCCCCAATATTGCCCCAACTGGCTGTACAGGCCTGAATACACCGGATTGGCTTTGCTCATCGCCCGCTCGTTTTGTGCCAAAGGTACGGAGGCTCCGCCTTTCACGTTCGGCACGAGCAACGAGAAGGTTTCGCCGATGCCGTAGCTCCATTGCGTAATGTAACTGCGCTCCAGCCCGCTTCCGGTCTGGTCGGCAGACTGCGGCTTCACCAGCTCGCTCTTGCCACGCATGCTCTCCTTACTGTATTGGTAGGTGTGATAAAGGTTCGACAGGTTGATGCATACCGCCAGCACACCCGCCAACGCCAGCACGCCCGTTGCCTTCAGGAAGCGGGGGAAAGCCTTTTCCTTCCATGCCTTCACGCCGAACGCGATTGCCATAAAGAGCATCACGAAGAGGAAGTAATACGTCATCTGCAAGTGGTTCGACACTATCTGAAGTGCGGCGAAAAGCGCGGTGACGATACCTCCTGCCCAATACTTGCCGCGATACGCCAGCACCATTCCCGCAATGGTAGGCGGTATGTAGGCAAGCGTGACGAATTTCCAGATATGTCCGGCAGCTATGATAATGAAGAAATACGAGGAGAATGCCCATATAACCGCTCCCAATGCCGCCATCCAGACTTTGAAATTAAATGCACGAAGCAGGATGTAAAATCCCAACAACATCACAAACACGTACCATACATACGTGGGCAAATACAAATGATACAGGTCTTGCACCGTGTTCAGCGTACGGCTCGAATCATATCCCGGAGCCAGCTGATATGTAGGCATTCCGCTGAACAGCGAGTTCGTCCAACGGGTCACCTTTCCGTGTTTCTGATGATATTCCTGATGTTCGCGTCCGGCTCCGATACCCGCTACCGCATCGTGTTGCGCCAAGATGCGCCCCTCGAACACCGCCGGATAGAAGTAAGCAAACGAAATCGCTATGAAAAGCACAACCGCCGCCACATCCGGAAGAAGTTTCTTTAATTCATTCATACGATATAAGTTTTTGAGTTTTAATGGGGGCAAAGATAACACAATACTCCTTGAAAATGCTAACTTTGCGGCGTAAAATAAAATCATTTATGAAAATAGGAATCATCACCGCCATGTCTTCCGAGCAGAAGCAACTGGCAAACCAACTGGACAATAAAACGGAACATCGTGAGGGACCTTTCTCTTACATTGAAGGAACGGTAAAGAACAACACGCACATCCTGATGCAATGCGGCATCGGAAAAGTAAATGCAGCCGCCGGAACGGTAGAGCTCATCCGCAATTTCCAGCCCGACTGCATTATCAGCACCGGAGTGGCGGGAGGCATTGACAGCGAACTGAATGTAATGGATGTAGTGGTAAGCCGGAACATCGTTTACCACGACGTGTGGTGCGGCGAAGGAAATGCCTACGGACAAGTACAAGGTTTCCCCACTTTCTTCCGTGGTGATGACACCTTATATAATTGTGCACTCTCGCTCGATACCGAAACGCCGATTCACGGCGGACTGATTTGCACGGGCGATAAATTCATCACCGACCGCACGGAACTGAATGCCATCAAGCAGAACTTTCCCGAAGGACTTGCGGTCGATATGGAATCGGCTGCCATTGCCCAAGTATGCCATCTCTACCGCGTGCCTTTCATCAGTTTCCGTATCATCAGCGATACGCCGGGAGCGGACAAACACTTGGAACAATACAAGAACTTCTGGGGCGAAATAGCCGATAACTCGTTCCGTGTGACCGAAACCTTCCTGAAAGCATTACCGAACAAACTTTAAAACCCTACAGATATGAAAAAGATACCCAGCTTTACCGTAGACCATATCCGCCTGCTGCGTGGCATCTACGTATCACGCAAAGACGCGGTGGGAGACGAAACCGTCACTACATTCGATATCCGCATGAAAGAACCCAACCGCGAGCCGTGCCTCAGCCCTTCGGCTATTCACACGATAGAACATCTTGCCGCCACGTTCCTGCGCAATCATCCCACATGGGCAGACAAGATTATCTATTGGGGACCGATGGGATGCCTTACGGGCAACTATCTGGTTGTGAAAGGCGACCTTCAGTCCACCGATATCGTCGGACTGATGAAAGAGACTTTCCGCTTTATCGCCACTTTCGAAGGTGACGTGCCGGGAGCCAGTCCCAAAGATTGCGGCAACTACCTGATGATGAATCTTCCGATGGCACGATGGGAAGCCCAAAAGTTCCTTGACGAGGTGCTGGAGAAGCTGACGGACGATAATTTAAATTATCCGGAATAATATTCTCTGAATACAAAGCCCCCGAAAACCGCTTTCTCTTGTGTTTCCGGGGGCTTGTTCTTATTTTGACTTAGAAGCTGTAATTTATCGTGCGATGATTCGAGATGAGTTTTTGAGGCATTTCTGCTTGTGTGATGAGAAGATAGCGGGCTATCTGACGAAGAACAAACGCGAACGCCCATACAGGCTGAGACGAACGGTCCTACCGGGCACGTCAAGCGATTACGTTGCACGACACGTACGCCCGTGTTTGGGAGTGTCGCAAGTCATTGTGCTATAAATGCCCTCGAAAATATTCAAACACTTACGCTAATAACGAATACACGGCTGCTGATATACGTGCCGCAACTTGGGAAGCCTGTGACTCATTGCCCTTAAAATCTTTGATAAATACAGCCAGCGCATAATTTACACCGTTGGGCAAACAAATGTATGCAACATCATTATGGGCTGCAAGGACTCCGTTTTCGGTATAACCGGAACCGGTCTTATGGGCAATAGATATCCCTTCCTTTCCAAGGAGAGGGGCTGCGATACGGTCTTTCCCGGTAGTACATTCACCCAAAGATTTCATGATGAAGTCTTGCTTCTCACGGCTTACAAGAGCATCCGTAAACAGCCTGTGAATCAGCATCGCCGCTCCAAGCGGAGATGTACAGTTGGCATAGGCTTTCGCATGGTCTGCCGCCATCTCCGATTCTGTATAAGCTATCCGGAAACTCGAACGGGGAATGAGCGTAGCGATAAAGCTATCTGTTTCGGCAACACTTACCAAGCGCTCAAACAGGAGATTGCTCGCGTTATTGTCACTTTGAATGAGCGTATAACGCAACAAATCCCTGACCGGCAAAGTAATCAATGGCTCCCGATGCTCCTTCAGCATGGGACTCCATGTCTTAGGGTCAAGGTCTTCCCGCCGGACAGTCAATGAAGTATCAAGAGACAATCCGTCTTGGTCAAACCGGTTGCAAATAGCCAATACCTGATGAAGCTTGAACACGCTCATCATCGGATAAATGCTTTTGTTATTGACGGTAACGGTATCGGAGTTGTTGACAATAAGAGCCACCCCGACCTCACCCGGACAGGCTGATACGATTCGAGAAATGCTGTCGGTCAGGACATCAGCCAATGACATGCCAGCACGACCGCTTTTCGCCGGTTTGGAGAAGAATAAAGTCAAACCTGCAACGCAGGCCAAAGCCAAGCACAAAAGAACGATATGTTTTTTCCTGATTGTTGCCATCTTCTATTACAATTAATTAACCGCTTGCAAAGATACATGATTTTACCGAAAAAAGATAAAGCCGGAAGCATTTGAGAATTTTATTTCACTTTACAAGAAAAGCAATATGCACAATGCGGTAAGCTCTAAACTCACGGTTACAAAGATAAGGCTTTTACTTGAAGAAGATACCTGTGCACTTGTACTTCATTATATAAGTTTCCCTTCAGATAACTTCGTCTGGTGTAAGATTAATAATCTTCCGCTTGTAAGATTAATAATCTTGCAGCCTGAAGATTAATAATCTTACACCAGATGAACCTATATGCTTTTACCTAATTTCTTTATCAAAATCAAGTAAGGTATTCAATACACATACTCCACCTCCGACTTGCGGAAACGCAGCACGCGCGTGTCCTTGGCTGCGCCGCCGTTCTTATGCAAATAAAGCGCATCGTTTTTCCCGGGAATAAACCAACCTGTACCTTCCGGCGAGTGTACGCCAAAGAGTATATTGTTGTAATGCCCGTTATGAAAGACACCTTCGCTGTCGTTCCACTGCGACGCCACGCCATACCACGTAACCGGTTCATGCTCGGGGAAATCGGGGCTCCACATCTCGATGAGAATCAGGCTAGGCAAGGCTACATTGCCTACCGTCACATCGTTTCTCCGCTTCTGCAGCCGCTTCACCTGGCTGTGCCCTTCCCACGGAGTGCGCAGCGTGTGCGTGCCGTTCCACATCACCCATACATAATCGGTTGCGTCAAAGATGCGGTTGAAATCTTCCATCGACGGAAGTTCGTAACCTTCGGGGGCAAGCGCATCGGCAGGCAGCCGGTTGATATGCACGGACACCTGGTGATTGTAGCCATCCAATGCCGCCGTACCGTTTTTGTCTATTACCTGCAACCCTGTGCCGCTGTCACCTTGATATGCCCATTTCCACAAATCAAAAAACGCTTCGGGCGGGCACGCTCCCAAGTACTCGAAAACGGTCTGGCCTGCGCGGCGCGCCGGATCATCGGACGAAAGCACCTGATCTTCAAACGAGCGGGAATCACCACGGGCATTGTACTTGCACCACCAGATGCCGTGCATCCACGTCACTGGCAATCCATAGTTGCGGCGAGACACGGTATATTCCTCGCGCTGCGAGCCATCGGCACGGTTGCGGATGACCAGCGTAGCCGACTGCCTGCGCCCGTTTGCCGTAACGTCATTCGGCCGCCAGCCTGCCAGCACCCGATACGCACCTTCTCCGCTTCTTACAGAAACAGGGTCAAGCTTTATCCACGCATCTTCGCCCGCTTCGTATTCCACCGTCAATTCTTTCTCTGCAGGCAACGTAAATACACCCAGCTCATTATCTATATAACGGTCGAAATCGAAGGCATACATCCCGACGGCATATTGTAATTTTCCTGAAAGCCGGCTGGGGTTCCCGGCAAGCCTCAGCGTGATTACATCTTCAGGATACACGTACTGCATTCCTTTACGGCGAAAGCGAAGAGCGGTTTCGACAGGTGGCTGTTCGGGAGGGAAAAGCGGCTTGCGGATACGGAACCGCTGTCTGCCCTCAAACAGCCCCTGACCGGCAAGCGGCTCCACTTCCAACGATGCCGAAGCATCTACCGGGAGCAATTCCAATTCATCGTCACACGCTACTGCCAGTACCATTTCTACAGGTCCGTATGGCAGATTCACGCCATCTTTCCCTGCGGTCACTTCGGATCCGGCAGGCAATTCTGACGCCGCGGCATCTACTTGCGGAGGGGCAGTCAGGTCGGGATATGCTGCCGTACTATCTCCCTCTCCCCAAGCTTCCACCGTCAGTTGTGCATCAACCTGCAGAACGTCTTTCCGCAATACGATGGCATATACCGTATTGCGCCGGATATCTGACGGCAACGGCTGTTCGAAAGCATACACCTTGCCATTTATTTCTGCTTCCAGACTCACCGACAAATCCGGATTAGCCTGTTCGTACACATACAGTATTCCTAACGAATCGCGTGTCAGGGGCGCATCCGGCGTACTGATGATGCAGTCTTCCTTGGCTGTCCCTTCGGGCGAACGCACCGCATCTCCCGGAAAAAGATAAGCCTGCCGTGCCACTTGTTTCACCGCAAAACGCTTCACCGATACCGTCCCTTCCGGAACTTCTATCCGGAAATCGAAACGGGCTACTCCACGCGTTAAAGCCAACGGTATTGAAACAGCCTTTTCCATCTTGCCTGACAAGTCTGCTTTTCCGGTAAAATAATTCGATATCCGGTGCCGGTCAGCTGTCAGTACAGTTTGCAACCAATCTGTTTCTTTTGTCGTTCCTTCTTCACACGCAGGTTCTTCATTTGCTATTACATAAAGTGTACCCGAAAGCCGGTCGAGCGGCAGACGATAATCATCTCCCCCGACCGATAACGGCTCATACACTTTCTGCAAAACGCCTTCTTCGAAACGGTATGCCCTAAACGATGTTATCTCGTCTTCTCCAGAAAGCGGAGACGGCTTTCCAACCACCTGAAACGAAGATCTGCTGATACATAGTTCCGCTGTCCCAGAGGAAACAGTTTCCTCCTGTTCCCATCTGTCGGAACAGGAAGAGATAAACAGCAGGCTACAGAGCAAACCGATTATATACAACCTTGTTTTCATAAACATGCCTTAAACGTTTAAGAAGCATGTTTCGCTTCCAGTTCCGTATCATTGCCTGGCTCCCATTCATCGAAGCTCACATTCAGATTCACACTGATATAATCTTTACGCATGATAATCTTATTGACTGTATTGCGTATCACAGGTTCCGATAAAACCTTGGTCAGTGTCTTCCGCTCGCCGTCAATCACTGCGGTAACACTTACCTCCAGCCCTTCATTTGCCTGCTCGTACACGTACAACACACCAGGAGTATTTGCCGTAAGCGGCCGGGAGAATACGACCGTTGTATCCTTGCGCTCTACTCCTGTGGGCGAATGGGCATCCGGATTGGCAAACAGATAAACCGAACGTGCCACATTCTTCAATGTCAGACTTTCGACAGATGCCATACCTGCCGTTTGCAGGTCAATGTCAAAGCGTGCCATTCCTCGTTTCATCGACAAGGGAAGCTCGGTCTGCGACTTGTCAAAGCTATCCAGACTCAAACTGCCGCTAAAGAAGTGCACTTCCTTCCCTTCCTTCAAGTTCAGCACGGTCTGTTTCCATTCGTCTTCGGTGATGCGCCGGTCGTGCAATGCGTTCAAATCAATCATTCCTTCGGTATTGGCTATCACATACAGCGCCCCTTCATAATCGGTCAACTGTAAATTGAAAGCGGAACCATCGAAAGCCAAGTCGTCATACACCTTAGCCAATGTTCCTCCGATAAACTGACAAGCCTGTATATGCTCTACCTTGTCTTCACCGTCTACAGTGTCAGCCAGCTGGTCATAACCTGCTACTCTGGCTTTGACAACAGGCCTTACAGCCGTTTCTTCATTACCGGGATGCTCAGAATCGGCACAAGCCATTGTTCCGAACATACCAAACAATAAACTTCCCATCCATACTGTTTTCGCGTTTGTCATTTTTCTCATACACTTTTTGTTTTTGATAATCATTTGTTCAACATTCATTTATTCATATATATATTCCACCGGTTTCTTTATGCAACGTATCGTACGTGTTTTTGTATTGTTCTGCGGCACATACTTCAACCAGTTCTCACCCGGTTTTTCTGTATGCGCATATCCTTCCATTACCCACGTGTTCGAAGAATGCCCATGCGTGGCAAGCAACAACGACATCCGGGCAATGTTTCCAGGAGTGGTGTTCCATTGATGTCCCAACCCACAAAGTACCCAGCGGGCACCTTCGTACTGAAACTCATAAAAGGCAATTACTCCATACAGATGTCCTTCGAACGATACTTCCCGTTCGGTTATCGTGACCGTCAGCTCCTGCCCTGCCGCGTTCCGGTACGTATGCGTTCCCTGTCCGCCCAAATTGAAATCCGTATTCCGGGTAAAAAAGGCATAATCATCGTAATCAGGTATCTGATATCCTTCAGGAGCCATTTCTTCGGAAGATAACAGACCGAAATTTTCGGCAGAGTTTCGCATACCTTCATAATAAAAAGCCGTTTCGTTGTGCTTCAACGGATATCCGTCGGGATAACCTGCCTGATACTGATATCCCAGCAAATGCAACAGTTCGTTTTCATCGCACGTGCTCAAATAAGTTGCCAAGTCTATTTCCTTTGCCGGATCTGTACCGGCCAATATCTGGTCGCTGAATGTTTTCACATTTCCGCGCAAATTGTATTTACACCACCACGTCCCGTTGATGTTCACCACCGGAAGCCCCCAGTTTCGCCGGCGTATCACATATACTTCCCGGTTCTTTCCATCTGCATCAGATATGACCAACCTGCCTTCCTGCACACGTCCGTCCGCCTGAGGGTCGTTCGGTTTCCATCCGCCTACGATGCGGTAAGTTTCTCCATCAGGCGCCAGCTTTATCCAACGGGAAGTGCCAGAATCAAACTCCATACCGGCTATCTTGCCGGCAGGAAGAGTCAAACGCCCCAATTCACCCTCAACATAACGGTCGAAATCGCATATTCCCTGCTCGTTCAGCTTGATTTGTCCTTCCAGTCGGATGGGACTGGGTTCGACCACCAAAACGACTCTGCCCGCATACACGTTTTGCCGATATACCTCCAAGTATATATATTCCTCTTCTGTTCCGGGCATCCGCATACTGGTCGAAACAGATATGCCGGCTATTGGTTGCAGCCCCCTGCCTGCCACCCGTTGTACAACAACCCCGTCTACCTGCCCTTCTATTTCTACATCCGCCCCGGATTCTCCCAGCAATACCAGATGTGAATCGGAACGTGTATAAGGAATGAATACCGTATCTCTCGAAAGGTTGACACGGACACCTTCCGACAAGCGGGAAGCATCCACATCGACCAGCCCATTCAATTGAAGGCCGGACTCTGTCTCACCACCAGCTTGCCAATTGTCTTCGGTCACCGATACCGACAGGTTTCCCCCTCTTCCATAAACCGAGAGTGTATAAACCACATTGCGCCGGATTGCGGCAGGCAAAGAAGTTTCCAACCGATGCTGCGCTCCATCAAACGAAGCCAGTATTTCCACCTGCAACTTGTTATTTGTCTGTTCGGGCAAATAAAACAAGCATTCACTACCATTCTCAAAAGCTACATATTCTTTCCGAAAATCATACGTAGAGGCACCATCTGGTGTTTCTACCGATTCCTGACCATTCAAATAACCTTGCCGGTAAATATGGGAAACCGTAACACGGTGTACCTTTACTCCTTTATCCAAAGAAGAAAGGTCTATCCGCGACACGCTACGCCTCAGCGATACTTCGCTTTTCCCCGACGAAATCCCGTTCGGGTCCATCCATCCGCTCATTGCCAGACCACCTTCTTCGGATGCCAATTCATCTTTATCGGCACTTAGTTTCAGAAACTCCGATTTGGTTGTTACATCAGGTAACACCTCCTGCAAATTCCTTACCTTTCCGGCATTGGCAAGCAGGCAGATTTCTCCTTCCGCCCTTTGGGGCTGGAAGATATAGCTGCCGTCTTCTCCCGCACGGAATGAAGTAATGATTTCTTTCAGCACCTCCCCTTCAAACCGATATCCTTGTATCGTCAGGATACGTGCATCCTGCTCTATCCCATTCCCTTCCAAATCATCCACCGACACACGGGCAATGATTTCTCCTTCCGACACCGAAGGGACCGACATCGTTTCCCGGGTACATCCTGCAAGCAACAGACCTCCCAATGCATATAAAATGATTCTCTTTTTCTTCATAACTCCTTACATTTTAAACTACTCATTATTTATAAAGAGCCGGACTCTGTTTGCTTTTCAGATAATCAGGCGAATCAATAGGCATCAAATACAAATGGTCTACATAAAACTGATTCATCAACTCCTGTGCCCACGGCCCGTAAGTGAACGAACTATCGTGGCTATACCCCATAACGTGCCCCAGTTCGTGAAACATCACCTCGCAGGCATACGTATCGGTATAATGGCTGAGCCAAGCACCCTGATACGCCCCGAACACATCGCCTCCACCCAGCCCGAGCACTCCATTTCCCGTATAGACCAATCCTACCCGCAATGAACGGGGCTGGCGCATCTGTTTCAATACGGTTTCAGCACTTACCTTGTCGGTTACTCCTCCATTTCCGTAAAGACGGTCCTCGTTGGCACGCAAGATATCCTCGTGTTCTTGCATATCAATCATATAGGTGAAATTAAGGAAAAACGCCACCACTTCACGGCAATGCACCGGACGGATTCCCATCCAGTTTCCTGCCGGTCCGCCATTAGGCTGGTCGGGATCACCTCCATACAGGTTGAAAGTCACCTTCCAACCATGACGGATGGCTTGCAGTTTTTCCCAATAAGCATCGCCCGAAATCACTTCGTAACTGGCATCAAGGGCAGCCGTCAACGGTTGCGGAGGCACTTTTATCCATTTCCCCGAAACGGTACGATACATACATTCTGAAGTGAAAAGCGGAATCTGACCGTAAAAATCGGCAAAAGCCGGTACCGTATCAAAGTAAGCCAAGTCAATGTATTCATCGCTCACCGAAGGAAAACGGGCACGTACCAGCACATCACTCAAATCACGCGGTGAATAAAAGCGCATGTGCAAACGCCCGTCATCGGTTATCTCTACCTGTAAAGGCTGAGAAGTGTCGAACGAACGCTGGCGGGTATCCGTATAGATTTCTTTCCGCTCTTCATCTTGCAAGATTTTCGCGTGCCCGCCTTCTTCATACGCCATTGGAGTAACAAACATCACTCCTGCCTTATCATCGGGATGTACAACCGGAGTATGCACCCGATAAATACGGTTTGAAACCAACGAATCGACGGTAAAATCATACGTCCGCTCTATCTGATTTTTCCGATAATCGCGTGTCAATACCGTGACCGCTCCCTGCAGAGGCACTTCACCGGAAGCTGGAGGCAAGCAAAAAGAAGCTACCGAATCCAGCGGCCAGACCACAGGCTGCATATCCACCTCGTCCGAAAGCGAACCGTCGCCCGAAAGAGTCGTATAAAAAGACACTGCATCCCATATCACTTCCTTGTGTACGACCGCGGTACGCACGTAAGGATTGCGAAAAGCGAACGAAAAGTCCACCCTGCCGGCTATCCGCCGTTGCACAATCTGCCCGGGTGCCGAAACAATAATCTCGGCTCCGTCTACACCCAGTTTCCGGGAAACAGAAAAAGAAGTACGTGAATAGAAATAATCCGCTTCCAGCGGTTTCGACAATTGAGCAGGAAATATCAGCCAAGGCTCGGATACATTATTCAGTTCGCGGATAGAAACCCCATCTTGTCCGGCATCCCCCCGGATACCCAATACCAGCAAGGTATAATCTCCTTCCTGTAAACCTTCAAGGTGTATTTCTGAAGCTGCATAATCATAAAATCCTTTCAGGTTGGTCACTACACGCCCTGCCTCGTCCGCTACATAAAAAATAACACGGTCGTATGTCCTGCCCTTGCTTGTAACAAGGCGTGACGGAACATCTTCACCTTCATAATCGGCACATTGCAAGACAAAGACTGCCTTGCTTCCCTCCCCTCCTGGAGGTTTCATCCATTCTTCCCGGCTACAAGCCGTCAGCATCAGACTGCATAAGAACGTAATCCAAAAACTTTTTTTCATCTTGTCAGTTGGTTGATTAAATAAATAGTCAATCAATTACAAACGGCCGGAACTCTTTTCCGGCACCAGCAATACAACAACCGATAACCGCTTTTTGTTCAGACGGGACAAAAAAACAATGTCATCACTTTGCTTTTTCAACAATTTATGAACACCCCTTCTATTTAACATGTCTGCAAAACGAAGATATATTCATAAGCAATTTCAGATAACTGCTACAGCCTACGAAGATAACTGCAACGGCAAAGTAAGTATATATTCATTTTGCGCATCCTTATTGGACTAATCTAAAGAACATCCATACCATATTCTACCATACAGAGATGCAAGCCTGTCTAATGTATATAAACTTCAGAAACGGATACCTATTCCAATCGAAACCATATGCGACAATCTGTGCTTCTTTGCCTCGAAACACCTGCCTTCCCATACCAAATTACGGAAAGAAGCATAAGGATCAAAATCGGAACACGTATAAGCCAGCAAAAAAACCAGATGTTCATCAACTTCCAAAGTCAGTGCTGTACGTATATGCCAAAACACTTTACGTGCCCCTCTATTTTTTACCGATTCCTGATGAATGGCAGTCCAGGCTCCAGCTTGATTAGGATAATAATCAATGACTACCCTTCGATCTGCAACAAAAGGAACGGTAGCACCAGGCGATACCGTAAGATAAAGTGCATACTCTTTATCACTGCCCAAAAGCACAGGAGGTGTAAACAGGCTGAGAGAAGAGCGAAAGGCAAATATTTCTCCGATGCTTTCCACATCTTCCACACTCCATCGCAAACGGTTATCAGACGTAACCCCGTTGAATGAATAATCTGCGACAAATGGCCTACTATAAAACATACCCACCGACACCCCCGCATAACAAACAGGACGGAATGTGACGGATGGTTCCACACTCCAGCATCCGTAATTGTCAAACGATGCATACAAATCGCATCCCCAAACCTGTTGTTTCTCTTCCTGTGCCCTGACATGCAAACAAGATATAAGACATAAGCCAAACAAAAATCGTCTCATAATACAGTAAAAAATAGCAAAATAACATACTTATCATAGAAGCAATTCATCCTATAAACAACATAACACTCATTCCTGTTTTTTGTTCATACCGCATTATCCTCAACAAGTTCCCGAAAAAACGTACTGCAATAAAGACCAAACATCAATAATGCACAAATTCCCAGTAAAAAGGCACAATAATCCATGTACGGATATTGGAAAATGCCTTTCCTTTGCAGAAAACATCAATAAAGAAATTATGGGAAAACTATGGTTAACTGTTGTGTGCTGTTGGCTTGCCTCTTGCGCTTTGGGAGCAACAGACTTTGTATGGAAAACAGGTAGCACGATGAATGTGGCTTGTGCATCAGGTGAAGAACCCGTAGTGCAGGTTGCATTGGACTTACTGAAACGGGATTGCGAAGCCGTACTTTCGCAACCCTTCTCGGTTATGGAAACCGAAGGGGATATCTATATAGGAACGCAAGGAAAGAGTACACTTCTGGAAAAAGTGGCAAAAAGAGAAGGGATAGACCTTTCTTGCCTGGACGGACATCCGGAGGCTTTTTTCATTAAAGTATTAAAAAACGGAAAACTATTGGTGGCTGGTAGTGACAAACGAGGTACAGCATATGGCATCTTAGAACTCTCACGTATGCTGGGCGTATCGCCTTGGGAATGGTGGGCAGACGCTACACCGGAGAAAAAAACGGAATGGCGCATCGAAGCAGGCTTCTGCAAGCTGGACTATCCGACGGTACCCTACCGGGGCATCTTCATCAACGATGAAGACTGGGGACTGATGCCTTGGAGCTACACCAACCACGAACCTTCGAATATAAAGGGACAAATCGGTCCGAAAACCCATGCACGCATTTTCGAACTGCTCTTACGCCTGCGTGCCAATACCTTTTGGCCGGCAATGCACGAATGTTCGGTACCTTTCTTCTTTACCGAAGGCAACAAAGAAATAGCAGACCGTTACGCCATCTACCTCGGCACTTCACATTGCGAACCAATGATGCGCAATACCAACGGTGAATGGCGACGCGTGGGCAAAGGCGACTACAATTACCTGACCAATCGCGAAAACGTGCTAGCCTTTTGGGAAGAACGGGTAAAATTGCTCCGCCAATCGGATGACATCTATACGTTAGGCATGCGTGGCATACACGATAGCGGAATGTTAGGTGCCAAGACCGTAGACGAACAGAAGCGGGCACTGACCGACATATTGAAAGACCAGCGGGCACTGCTGGCGAAATACAAAGGCGATGTAACCCGCGTGCCACAAGTATTGATACCGTATAAAGAAGTACTCGATGTGTACAATGCAGGGCTGGAAGTACCCGAAGACGTGACTCTGATGTGGTGCGATGACAATTACGGATATATCACCCATTTCCCTACCGCAGAAGAAGCGGCACGCCCGGGCGGCAACGGTATCTATTACCACATATCTTACTGGGGGCGGCCACACGACTATTTGTGGCTATCCACCCTCAGCCCATATCTCATCTACCAACAGATGAAGACCGCCTACGACCACGGCATCCGTAAGATGTGGATTCTAAATGTAGGAGATATCAAACCTGCCGAATATCAGATAGAATTGTTTATGGACATGGCTTGGAATATAAACCAGATAGAACAGGAAGGAGTAACCCGACATCTGCAAAACTTTCTTGCCCGCGAGTTCGGTACGCAGGCATCCGCCTACCTGCTTCCGATGATGCAAGAGCACTATCGCCTTGCCCATATCCGCAAGCCGGAATTCATGGGAAGCACACGCACTGAGGAGAAAGACCCACAGTACAAAATAGTAAGTGATCTGCCGTGGAGCGAATCGTTTATCCACACACGGCTTGCCGCCTATCAGGAACTGGAAGACAAAGCTGCTATATGGGGCAGACTCATGCCTGAAACCAAACAGGCTACGTATTACCAGCTAGTACAATACCCCATTCAGGGAGCTTCCCAAATGAACAAGAAATGCCTCTATGCCCAACTGGCACGTCACGGCAAAGCAGACTGGAAGCAAAGCACAGCAGCATTCGACAGCATCGTTTCCCTTACCCGCCACTACAACACGCCGAAGTGGAAAGGCATTATGGACTACAAGCCGCGCAACTTAGCGGTATTTCTGCCCATTCCCGAAACGCATACTGCGGAATCACTGAAGCCCGACCGCCCGTACCTTTATAAATGGAACGCACTGGAAGCCGCTGAAGGTAATCCCGTGATGTGGGAACACTTGGGCTACGAGGGCAAAGCAGCAGGCATCCGCCAAGGTGAGGCTGTATCCTTCAGCTTCGAGAATTGCCGTGCCGATTCAGTAGAGGTGGAACTCCGCTTCCTGCCCACTCATCCCATCAATGGAAAAGACCTGCGCATCCGGGTAGAAGTAGACGGTCAGCCGTCGGACATCATTTCGTACCGCACGTATGGAAGAAGCGAAGAATGGAAGCAAAACATCCTTTCCAACCAAGCTGTGCGACGCATCACTTTTCCTCTCGGCAAATCCACTTCACACCGATTGACGGTACATGCGCTAGACGAAGGCATACTGCTGGATCAGGTTTATCTTTATGCTAAACAGTAGCCAGAAACTTATACCATACAAGTTGATGAAAGCGTAAGCCATATTACACATCCTCACGCAGATATATGCATGCATTATCTCAACTTACCAGAGGCTGTATATAAAACAATCACGGAAATGCATATTGGCATAATGAAGTCAAAGTCAATCGAATAAATCAGCCAGTTTTTCTGCCAACGCTTCTCCTCTCAGATTATCACCGACCATCCGACCTTCGGCATCTATCAGATACATGGTCGGAACAGCTCTTACCTTGTAAAGCTTTGCCACTCCGGTTTCATCCAAGAAGTTAGGCCATTTCAACTGTTCTTCTTTTACAGCTTTTTCCCAATCGGTTTTTTTCTTATCAATGGAAATACTAATTACCTCAAAACCTTCAGAAGCGTACTGTGCATAAAGTTTTTTGATATTAGGAATTTCCTTGCGGCACGGTTTACACCACGATGCCCAAAAGTCAATCAGGATGTATTTCTTTCCTTGGCAGAGTTCTTGGAGAGTGATTTCTTTTCCCGATGCATCTTTTACCATAAATTCAGGCATCTTATCACCAATTTTACCAGTCGGGTAAAGTTCGTCTTTCACCAGTTTTCCATAATAAGAGGCTTGTGCGGCAGGTGAGAGTTCTTCGTACCACGAGCGCATGCCTTCGTTCATGTAAGAAGTGAGCGAAATCATCAGCAACGGTCCCCAGTAAGTGTCCTTGTTTTCCATTACCGTTTGGCGATAAACAGAATCTACGGTTTGGAAGAAACGCATTTCATCTTCTGCCATTTGCTTACCGGCCTCGCTTGCACGCAACTCTGCCACTTTTGCCTGGTCTTTTGCCTGATAGGCTTCTTGTATAGCATCGAGGAGAGCTTTATGTTCTTGCTGGTTGGCATTGAATAGAGAATCCATACGACCGCGTACCGCCATCAGCGAATCGTAACGGGCTGTCAGGGGAGACCCACTTACGGATAACTTGTCGAGACTATACGAGGGAGTTCCATTCACATCTTCCGATACAACCGCACCTTTGATTTCGATAGCTGTATTTTCCAGCATCAGGCGGCGCGAGCCGTAGGCGTCTTTTACGGTAAGTAATACGGCGCGGGGTTCTTCCATTTTCCCGATAAAGGTGAATTTGCCTCCGATTGCCAGAGTGTCGGCTATCGGGTCACTTTCTTCGTGACATACTGGCATGAGTTGCACGTAGGCACTGTCTGGAAGTCCTTCAATCGTTCCACTTATCAGATAACCGTCTTTAGGGGCTTGGGATGTACAAGCTGCCGTAAGGGTTCCCAGCAGCAAGATTTGCATTAAGTTTGTTACTTTCATACTTGTTGTTTTATGTATTTTTATTTAGACACGTTTTGTTGAATGCTTCCGTTTCCGGGATTGTTAATAGCACCTGCCGGGAAAGGCATTGTCCACAGATGAGAATCCGGACGAAGCGTATAAGTTTCACCTTCGTAGGTTTTCGTCATGGTGCGTGCATACGTACCTTCTTGGTTGAAGCGGCGTGCATCGGCAAAAGGTACAATGGAGAATATCAGTTCATTGTCTTTGGTACGGCGAATCAGTTCGATAGCTTCGGTTAATGTCGAGGCAGTCAGCGGCTGGTATACTTCGGGACGGATACGGGTTTGGCGCACAGCGTTCAGGGTGTTCATCGCTTCTGTGAAATCTCCTCCTTGTGCCAGACGTGCCTGGCATTCTGCCTTGATAAGATAAACTTCTGTAGTGGTCAGTCCTCCCCAGTTGAAATAACCGTTTCCTACTCCACGGTAGTACGTGTCTTGGTTTTGCGAATAAAGTTTCCAACGGGATAAGAAACGTGCATCTCCCTCTTCAAAACGTTCGGCACGCTCTACCGGTATATTGAGTTCATTGGTCGTGTAGTTTGGCGAACCGTTTCCGCAACGGAAATAATAGTTCTCCACATACGAGTAATCGGTAGGTGTGGGTAGTCCGGTATAGTCTTCCGGATTCTCAATCGTGGAACGATGTTCATCGTAATAAGCGTTCCAGTCGTAAAGCTGGTCATTTTGTCCAAGAGCTAAGTTGGCATAGCTTAATGCTTCGCTGTAATTCTGCATCTGCAAATATACACGTGCCAGCAGGGCGTATGCGGCGCCCAGATTGGGATGAAGCACGGTCATCGATTGTTCGGGCAATCCACCGTCAATTGCTTCCTGCACTCCTTGGATGATGAAGTCGTATATAGCTTGTATGGTCACTTGCTGCGAAGGAGCATTGATATTGGCACTTGTGATGAGGGGTACGCTCAGCTTTTCGCCGGCGGTTGCCGCATCATACGTATCGGCATAATAGTTTGCCAATACGAAATAACAAAGGGAACGGATAACTTTGGCATAAGCGATGACTTCGGCACGTTCGGCATCAGTGGCTTCGGTGGCAGAAGGCACGTTTTCTACAATCAGGTTGCACGAAGAGATAGCAGCATAAAGCTGATAATATGTACTTTCATCGGCATTGTTCAACAAGATACGATCAGCAGTCTCATCCCACATATAGTTAGCACGGGTCAGGGTGGGACTATTCAGGTTAGAGACCGTTACGTAATAGTCATTCAGCAAATAAAGGGCATTGCTGATGGAAGTCTGTCCGATAGCATACTCATCACGCAACAGAGCTTCATAATCGGCAAGAGTAGACGGAATTTTATTGCCTTTTGGCACAATATCCAGATAATCGTTGCAGGAGCTGAAAACCAGCCCGCATACAAGCATATAGATGTAAATGACGTGTTTCATAAATCTGTAATCATTTTAGTTAAAAGTTCAGGTAAATACCACAGAGGTAATTCGGCTTGGCATAGCCACCCAGTAAGTATTTGGCATCATCACTTTTGGCTACGGTAAACGCGTTTTCCATACCTATCATGATGCGTGCGTTCTTCACATACAATTTGTCGCATACACTGCTTGGCAGACGATAAGTCAGCGAAAGGTTCTTCATCCTCCAATTGCTGGCATCAATAACGTTAACCGAAGAACGGGCGTACATATTATAGTAATTGTAATTGTAAAGAGTACTTTCCGAAGAGATATAACGTGGCACATCCGTATGTGCTTCGTCACCGGGTTGTTGCCAGCGGTCAGCAATGCGCTTGCTTACGGGACCCATACCGGAGAGATAAGCCACATTGGTATTGCGCATCTTATGTCCTCCCTCGAAAAGGAACTGTGCAGCCAATTCCCAGTTGCGCCAACGCAATGTAGTATTGATAGCACCACTGTAAACAGGTACTGTGGTTCCCAAATAAATGAGATCTTCTATTTCAGTCGGTTCCATATCAGTAAACAGGTTTCCCTCTGCATCATATACTTGCGGAGTACCGGTAGCGCTCAATCCCGCCCATTGATATCCATAAATGGCATTGTAAGGATTCCCCACACGCGGATAAGCAGAAGGATAATCAATAACCAAGTAAGAAACAGGTGCTTCTACGTTGACGTATGTCACTTTATTCTTGTTGTATCCCAATACGCCGCCGATGTCCCATGTCCAATCTCGCGTGCTGATAGCGGTGCCTGAAAGCGAAAGTTCGAATCCTTGGTTGGTCATCTTACCGTTGTTAATGGTATAGGTGCTATACCCCCAACCTTCGGTAGGCACACCGTTTGTATTGGCAAGCAAATCGGAACCTTTCTTATTGTAATATTCGATAGAACCGTTCAGACGGTTTTTCAAAAGAGAAAAATCAATACCGATATTGGTAGTGGTTGTTTTTTCCCAACGCAAATCAGGATTAGGGCGACTTTGTATGGTTCCGGAAATTCCGCCCACATGCATATTATTGTTATAATAAGCAGTCATATAAGGAGCCGAATCTTTGGCGATATTACCCCCGATACCATAACTGAAGCGTAATTTAAGCATGTTTATCCAATCAATATCGTGCATGAATTTCTCACGGTTGACATTCCACGCCGCACCGACTGACCAGATGGGACGCTTTTGATATTTCGAACCAGTTGCAAACAGATTTGTTTTATCCCAACGGATGCTGCCGGTCACGGTATATTTTCCGCCGTACGTATATGCCGCATTACCATAAAATGACACATAACGGTTGGTCAGTTCATTGATGTATGCTACATTCCCAGTTCCGAAACTGCCCCATCCCCAAATGCTTCCCATGGTGCTGAGCGCAGCTTGGTCGATGAGTGAATACGTCAGCAGGTCGGGGTCGTAATTATATAAGGTACGGTTGTCGAAGTTATTCTTGTTTTCGCGCGTCTCGGTTCCGAAAAGTGCCGTTACCTCATGTATGCCGCCGAATGTCTTGTCGAAATCCAGCTGCTGGCGGAAGTTATAGGCATGGGTTACATTTCCCGAGGTAAAGAAGATATTGCCGTAAGGGATATTGAACGTAGCTGTACCATCACCGTTTGCCGAGGCGTATGTATTAATGGTATTACGCACATCATACGATTCCTTATTCTGGAGTTGTTCGGTCGTGTAGTTCGCATATTCATACTGAAACGAAGCCGTATATTTCAGCCAATCGGTGAACTTAAAACTCAGGCGAGCGAAAGTACGATTGCTGAAATTACGATGGTCTGTCAGATTCATTCCAGTTTCGTCCAATGGCGTAATATCGAGGTTATACAGCCCGTTGGAAACCAGCGTACTCATTTGTGATGCGTTGTAACGGTCTTCCTGCCGGTTGGTATACCGCGTACCGTCATCGTTCATCAATCCATCGTAAGGCATATACGTATATCCTGGCGAGAAAAGACTGTAACTTTGCGTTGTACCGCTTCCGTAATTGAGGTAAGTGCCTACCTCCAAGGTCAGCCATCGGGTAATTTGGGTCGAGTTCTGCAGGTTGATACCAATGGAGCGGTTATCCGAAAACTTGTCGCTCATCTGTTGTCCCTGATAGCTGACCGAAGCATTGAATGTGTTTCGTTCGCTTCCTTTACCGATGCTCAGGTTGTATTGTTGCGTAAAAGGATTGCGCATGCCGTAGCGTTCTATATCATCGTAATAACGATAACCGCGCGATGCCAGTGATGTCAGGCGCGCGTTCATATCGGCTTCGGACAGTGTTCCGGCATAATACCCTAACAGGGCGCGGATTCCTTGCGATGTGTAGGTATTGTCATCCAACAGGCTTTGCGCATAAGCAGAAGCCCCTTCTCCCTGCAAATTAGGATTCTGTGCTGCCCATTCTCTTTCCAGTCCTATCATAGTGGCAGCATCAGCAAGATACTTGTCGGCATAGGTAGAATAAGGCTGTACGGTAAGTGTGGCAGAGAATGAAATGTTGAGCTGGTCTTTCTTGGCACGCTTGGTAGTAATAACCACAACGCCGTTTGCCGCACGTGCTCCGTAAATGGAAGTGGCGGCTGCATCCTTCAGTACAGTAATACTTTCAATGTCTTCAGGATTCATGTCGGGCACGCTTTCTATCCAGTTGCCGTAACCATCATTGGTAGTCTTCTCTACAGGGAAACCATCGATGACATACAAAGGAGTAGTCAGTCCGTTCATGGAAGTGACTCCACGGATTTGCCCGTCGCTGAATCCGGCCACCCGTCCTTCCAGCATCGAACTGATGTCCGGTATGCGTTGGGTTTCCAGCTGATCGGCATTTACTTTCGAGAAAGCTCCTGTTGCCCGCTCCTTCGAAATGGTCTGATAACCAGTCACTACCACTTCGTCCAGCAGTTCGGTAGCAGGCTGGAGGTGAATGGCATAATCAACTGCTGCCGTCAGGCGAACCCGCTGGGTTTCGTAGCCTACAAAGGAAACCTCGATTTCTTGTGTTGATTTGGGAAGTGTCAGACTGAAATGACCGTTCATGTCTGTGATGATGCCGGCAATGGAATTGCCTTCTGCCTCAACTACCTGTTTAACGTATGCCGCAGGAAGCGGTTCGTTATTTTCATCGGTCACGATACCGTGAATGGTACGGTTATACGCACCTTGTGCCATTCCTTCAAGAGTGAGCAGCCAAATAGCTGCCAAAGTCAGGAAGAAACGGTAGCGATAAAATGTCGTTCGTCTCATACTTTCTTGTGTTATTTAAAGGTGTTTCATTCGCTAAAATTGTTGCAATATTACAAAATTGTTTTAATATATGAAAGCAAATCCTGAAAATATTGTAACGGAATGCCACTAGAGCATCTAGAATACGTCAACCGGATATTTCTTGAATCTCCCTTTAAACATTACCAACCATCCAGTGGTTCGGCATGAAACGAATATTTCCCACTATTTCCGATAAAGAGCATGAATCAGGGAAAGCACCCATAACAATATGCCGAGTTTGTAATGCCACAATCCTATGGAAGAGCCTGGTCCTTCCACATAAGCTACCAGCAAGATGCCCGTAACTGCCACAATCAAAAAGGCTATGGACAGGAAAAAGGTTATCAGGCGTTTGCACGTAACTCTCTTTGAAACAAGAGTTTTATACCAATGCTTATGCCGCCTCACATGAGCCATTACCGATAAGAGCCAGATGAAAGATGCCACCACATGGGCTACTCCCCAATTGTGCCACGTTTCATGACTGGTACCATGCCCGGCAATGTGCAGCCCGATGCCCGTAACGGCAGATGCCACGAATGCTAATGGCAACAACTGCTCTATGCGGAATGCCATCCCCATATTCATCGTACAAGAAACCGATGCATCCGGTTTGAAGAAAACACCTTGAAGACAGGTCTTTATACATTTATTACATCCGATACAGGCGTCTGCGTTTTCGAATATCACATGCCTGTGCCCTAAGAAACCGGTTTTGCCGATTACTTTCTTCGGGCACTTTTCTACACATTTCCAGCACGCCATGCAGCGGCGCGGATTCATTGCGACATAAGCAGTTGTTGTTCTTTTCATTGCCATTCTTTTTTTGCTGCAAAATTAAGGGACGCAACCTGAAAAGGACATGGACGGAACAAGGCAATGCTTGGACTATTCAAGGTTCTTTTGCCGGAATGTAGTAGGGCTTATGCCTGTTGTTTGTGTAAATATCCGTGTGAAATATGCATAATCATCTATACCGAGGCGGTCAGAGACTTCCTTTACGGCAAGGCCGGTATAGACAAGCAAACGCTTGGCTTGCAATATCAGCTCATTCCTTATATATAAGGTGGCACTCATTCCTGTGACTTCCTTGACTACCTCATTCAGGTAAACAGGCGAAATGTGCAGCAGCGAAGCATAATACGACGGAGAACGGTTGACGGCAAGACGTTCGGTAAGAAGATGGATAAATGATAAGACGATTTCGATATGCCTGCGGCTGTGTCTTTCCTGTTGCAAACCGGCTTCTCTTACCGATTCGGCAACAATGCCAATATAAGTTTCTGCCAGTTTTCTTACCGTAGCCTTTACCAGCTCGTCCGTAATACTGTTTATCCGGTTCGCAAGCATAGAAATGATTTGTCTCAACTCGTCCAGCCTTTCCCCTTCAATTTTTAATGACGGTGTTGCAGCATACAATAGGAACTTGTCGAAAATGCACTTCTCGCCATGACCGATAAAACTGCTGTCGGCAAAAAGCAGCCAGCCTTCTATTTCTTTTGAGCTTACAAAACGATGCACTTGCCCTGGCCGAATAATAAACACATCTCCATGAGATACACAGATTTCATTAAAATCTATGATGCCGCATCCTGTTCCCTTCTCAACCAAGCCTATGACATAATAGTCATCTTGATGGGCATACGTCATGGGCGCTTCTCCATCTTGCGAGAAAACCATCTTGCGAAGGCGTATTCCGAAGTCGGACAGCATAAAGGCTTTATGTTGTGGAAGCGGTTGCGGCATATTCTTTATTTACATTTCCGACAAAGATAGTGTTTTTATTTTGAAACTTTTTGAGTCATCCCCAATCAACACACGATAAAATCAAAACAATTTCTTAAAACACACCTAATTAACCCATAATTTCATAGAATAATTAAGAATATCCCCCTATTTATTCAATGAAATGACAAAAAAGATGCTATCTTTTAATATTTTTATTACATTTGCGGCATTTTTAAAAAAACTATATAACCTATTTACAACCAACACAATGATGAAAAGCTTTACCAATCCGGTAAGGAAAGGCAAATATCTTTTCCTTGCCCTCCTTGTGCCGGCACTCTCTGTGCCGATGCAGGCTGAGCCTCCCATACAATCGTTTATGGAAGCTGCCCAGCAAACCGTGACCGTAAAAGGTATTGTAAATGATGAAACCGGAAATCCCATTCCCGGAGCCTCTGTGTCAGTAAAAGGAACCACCGTAGGCACAATAGCCGACATTGACGGAAAGTTCCAGCTATCTTATTCATTCAAAAGCGACGACATGCTGGTAGTCAGCTTTATCGGCATGAGAACAGTAGAAGAAAAAGTAGGTGACCGCCGCCATTTTGAATTTACGCTACATGAAGATGCAACCGATTTGGACGAAGTGGTCGTTGTAGGATATGGTACATCATCTATCAAAGATTTGACCGGTTCGGTAGCATCCGTAGGAGCCAAGCAGTTGAGCCAGTTGAACACAACCAATGTATCATCGATGTTGCAAAATCTGGCAAGTGGCGTACAAGTATCTCAAAGTACGGGTCAGCCAGGCGAAACCATCCGTGTACGTGTGCGTGGTGCCACTTCACTAACCGGTTCGAATGAACCGTTATATGTCATTGACGGAGTGCCTATTGATGACCCGACCATGTTGGATGCCATCTCGCCCAACGACATCCAATCGATGGACGTACTGAAAGATGCCTCGGCATCTGCTATCTATGGTTCACGTGCGGCAAACGGTGTAGTTATCATTACCACCAAACGCGGAACGGAAGGCAAACCTTCGGTAAACTTCAACTATAACTTCACAACCGACTTCCAAATCAAGAACTTCCGCATCCTGTATGGAGATGAATGGAGAAACACTGTACGGAAATTTGCCGAACAGACTTTGGTGTTCGACCCGTCCAATGAATATGCCCCTGACATCCTTGACCCTAATTCAGGTGCTTTGGGCAGTGCCAATACCGACTGGTTCAAGGAAGTGAAGCAGGGAGCATTCCGGCATAATGTAGATTTTTCGGTCAGCGGTGGAAACAAAAATGCCAAATACCTGCTTTCACTGGCAGTACTCGACCAACAAGGTATGGTAAAAGGTGGCGACCTGACCCGTTACAATGCACGTGTATCAACCGAACTGAACGTGTTGCCCATCTTACGTTTCGGTATCAATGCCACAATGAGCTATACCGACCAGTCGAATGCCAGCACGTCTCTATTCGCTGCACAAGGCTATCGTCCCGACATGCCCATTTATGACAGCAATGGAGAGTTCGACCTGACTACCGGAAGCGCAAACCCGGTAGCCAATACGTTTAATCAAGACAACGATGACATCTACCGTATTCTGGGAACAGTTTATGGCGAAGTAGACATCATCAAAGGTCTGAAGTTCCGCTCCAGCCTTTCGGCAAACGTGGAGTTCAACCAGAATATTTCCTTCTCCCCCAGTTTTCTCAGCACCAGAGACGAAGCGGGCGGAAGCGAGAACCATTACCGCTCGTCAAAAACCGTATTCGACAATACGCTGACATACAATCATGTATTCAACAAAATACATGCATTGGATGCCGTAATCGGTGTATCATTTGAAAACTACAGCAGCCGCAGCACTTACCTCTATGGTGACACTTACCCCTTGGATGAAATCTATACCAATATCGGAAGTGCTACCAACCTGACCAGATGGAGCAACGGATACAATGCGTACGGATTGTTTTCATCGTTCGGACGTATCAACTACCGGTTGATGGACCGTTATCTGTTTACCTTTACCGCACGTTACGACGGTTCGTCCATGTTCGGAGCCAACAACCGTTATGGTTTCTTCCCTTCGGGAGCTTTTGCATGGCGCCTTTCGCAAGAAGACTTCCTGAAAGACGTACGGTTCATCGACGACTTGAAACTCCGGTTCAGTGCAGGTACCACGGGTACGCAAAACCTGACCAGTTTCTCGAACCGAGACCTGTATGAAGCAGGAAGCTATAACGGACGTCCTGCCATCATCCACTCACAAGTAGGAAACCGCGATATCCGGTGGGAAAAATCAGTACTGTACGACTTCGGTCTTGACTTTTCGTTCTTCAACTACAAACTGGCAGGTTCTATCGGTGGATATATTAAAAACACAAACGACTTGATTTGGGCATACGATTTTCCTTCAAGTGCGGTAGGTGGAAGTATGTCAATGAACCGCAACGTCGGCGCCGTAACCAACCGAGGTGTCGAAATCAACCTGACTTCTCACCTGATAGCCAACAACGACTGGGATTTGACCTTATCTTTCAACTTGGCACACAACAAAAACAAAGTAACCAAACTGGTTGCAGAAGGAGCTACACAAACCGCCATGGAAGGAGTCATCGTACAAGGAAGCAGCAATCAGGTACTGGCAGAAGGTTATCCGATGGGAGCCTTTTTAGGCTATGCACACAACGGAATCATCCAGAACTGGGACCGCGTAGACGAACTGAATGCTTACGCACAGGCTCACGACCAAGACTATTATAACGGAAACGAACTGAAACCCGGTAATCTGGAACTGGTAGACAAAGACGGAAATGGCAAAATAGAATCGTACGACCGCGTCATCATCGGTTCTCCCGACCCTGATGTATATGGAGGCTTTACTGCCAACGTCCGCTACAAACGGTTTACCCTATTCGCCAACTTCGGCTACCAGATAGGAGGAGAAAAGTTGTATAATAAAGCCATACAGAACCTACCCGGACAATTGTGTGGATTGATTGATTACGGACTGAACGACCGTTGGTCGCCGGAAAACCCGAATGCCACCCTTCCGGCGTTGTACATTGGCGAAGGAGTACCCAGCTTTACCGAACTGGAACTGTTCGATGCTTCCTTCTTCCGCCTGCAGGAAGTACGACTTACTTACGACCTGCCTTTGGGCAATGTTGTAAAAGGACAAGTCTATCTGGCCGGTACCAACTTGTTTACCATCACATCGTATCCGGGAACAGACCCTGCGACCGTGTCTACTTCGTCCAATTATGGAGGTAACTACGAAACATCCAGCTATCCCGGCTTCCGCTCCCTGTCGGTCGGAATCAAGTTTAATCTATAATCCCATTTTAAACAGAGAACTATGATGAAAAAATACATATTCAGCCTGCTCCTCATCGTAGGAGTCGCCTCGTGCGATATCGTCGATGTACTGGACAAGAAACCGGCATTCGAAGCCGACCTGGAAGGAGCCATCACCAATCCGGAAACTGTAGAACTCGCTCTTAACGGTATTTACTACAATCTTCCCGGAAGCGGATTCAACGTGATATTCCCTACTACTGGAGGACCTTTCAAGGCAGGAACCATGCGCCGTCAGGAATTTACCGGCGAAGTAGGAAACACAATTTATTATTCAGAACGCTATTATCCGACTTTATCTTATAGCGACACCTACGAATGGGATGATGACTACAGTATCATCAAGAATGCCAATTATCTGGAAGAAGCCTTAAATGGCATCGATGCCGGAGCGTTTGCCGACAACCGGAAAGATGAAATCATCGGCGAAATCTATTACCTGCGTGCTTTCGCCTATTTCCGTCTGCTGACGCGCTATGGTGAATTTTGGGATGAAACCAGCCCGTATGGCGTAATTATCCGTAACGAAAATCCTTCGGTGGAAAATGCTAAAAAACCAAGAGCCAGCGTTAAAGAATCGTACGAAGAAATTCTGCGGCAAGTGGAAGTAGCCATAGAAAAAGCTCCCGAATGGTTGAATGCTGCCCAAGCTTCACGCGAAGCCGCACAGGCCCTGAAAGCCAAGGCACTCTTCTATAGCGGTAACTACCAGGAAGCTATACAAGTCATAGACGAAACGGTAGACACCAATCAGAACTTGCCCGAAGCCAATTACGGAGACGTATTCGATAAATTTACGACATCCGAAGAAATCCTGTTCGCACGCTTTTACGACCAAAACGATGCAGCAAACACTTCTACCCGCGAAACGGCATACGGAAACAGTACGCTGAAAAACCAAGGCTATTGGGGACCCAGCAAGGAATATGTCGCTTTGGTAGGCGATGACCCCCGTGCCAACGCCATTTTCTCGGACGTAGACAGTCTGGAGTTCCGCGGAACTACGGCATACAACCTGAAATCTGTCAAGAAATTCCTGAATGCTGCCAACAACATGCCTATTATCTTCAGCCGCACTGCCGAACTGTATCTGATGAAGGCCGAAGCCCTTTACCGTACCGGAGCTTCCATCGCCACGGCATACGCTCCTATCGAAAAAATACGTCAGCGGGCAGGTGCAACCATCCAGCAGCCGACAACAGCCGAAGAACTGGAAGATGCCATATTCAATGAATGGATGATTGAAATGTCGTTCGAAAACTGGCACGAATGGTTTGCACAGCTCCGCTTTGCCGGATTTACAGAACGTCCAGACTTCACACGCCTCTTCCAACTGAACACCATACTGAAAGAGAATTACGATGAAGAATGCGAAGCTTCGGCAAGCCAAGGGGAAGCATACTATAAACGTATCATCGACCGACGGATAGAAGCTATCCCCTCAAGCGAACGAAATTCGAATGAACTGGCAGAACAAAACCCCGGATATTAACTTTAAAGGAGTACGTATCAACCTGACACGTACTCCTTCACCCAACACTGTTATGAAAAAATATATTTTTACAACCCTCATTGCCTTGTGTACCCTGTTCTATGTACAGGCACAAGAAGCAGGAATCAACTTCCTGCATACCTCATGGCAAGAAGCCGTGAACAAAGCCAAAGCCGAAAACAAATTAATTTTCATCGATTTCTACACCCAATGGTGCGGTCCGTGCCTGAACATGGCACAGGAAGTGTTCTCATTACCTACGGTAGGCTATTTCTACAACAACACATTTGTCAACCTGAAGATTGACGCTGAAAACGGCGAAGGAATAGCACTGGCTAAGAAATACGGAGTGCGTCTCTTCCCCACCTATATCTTCGTTGACCCACAAACCGAAGCACTGGTACACTACAGCAGCAGCCGGCAGACTCCGGAACAGTTCATCCAAACCGGTAAAAATGCACTTGACCCGAAAACTCGCTCTCCTTATCTATTAGAAGAGTACCAGAAAGGAAACCGGGAACGGAGCTTTCTGGTAAGCTACATCAACTACCAACATACTATCTACAACCGTAAAAGTGTGACAACGGCATTCGACGAACTGATACAAGGAGGAGCCAAACTGACTGAACCGGATGTATGGGAAGTGTTTGTCAATACCATATCGGGATTCACGCCTTATCTGCAACAAGTCTCTGATAACTATGCAGATTTCTGCCAACGGTTCGGCAAAAAAGCTGTGGATGCCAAACTTGCCAAAGAAACTACCTATGGTGACCTGTCACAGATAGAATCGTTGTGCGACTTCGATGGTAAAGCATTCAATTGCAACCTGATACGCATCAATCAAGACATCCAGCAACAACACTACGACCAGGCTGCTGCTGAAATTGATGCCATGATAGCCGACACCACCGTCAATCAACAGGAACTAATTCAGCGCCTGAAATTCATCGCCCGCCCAAGCTATTACAGCCGCAAGGCAGGCACGCCCGACACGTGGTTTAACAAGTGCGTAGAATATCTTCGCTACATTGCCTACAATCAGACAGACCGCGATGATGCTTACATTCACCAAGAATATGCAGCAGTGTTGGAAGATGTAATCCGTCGCAAGGCTGAAGGAAAAGAAATCCCTCCCTGCCTGCTTGAAAAGCCCGCATACGGAAAGAAAAACTACTCTATGCGCCCCGACATATTGAAAATGAAACCGGTACGGAAAAAGAAATAAGCCTTCTGAATCAAGGCAAACGCATCTGATTCTTAGAGCCTGTTTAAATTTTCCAATAAAGTAATATTCTATCAGGTTCTTATACTTTATGCAGCATCAAAAATGTGCTGCGGCAGACACACATATAGGTCCATCCGCTGTAAGATTAATAATCTTCAGGCTGCAAGATTATTAATCTTACAAGCGGAAGATTATTAATCTTACACCAGACGAAGTTATCTGCGCTGGGAGAAGAAGATAATAACAACCTTTTAAGAAACTATTTTGAATTTCTCCAAAAAGCTTCTTAGTCTTTGTCGGCTCCCAGATAAAAGCCTATATTCGTCTGCTGATTATATCCCATATTCTGCATCGTTTGCGACATGTCATAAGTATGGTCATTGGTTAATGCAGTAAAACGGTAACTTGTCGGATAATTGGTAGAAAAAATACGGATTGAAGAATTGTCTTCTGAAGGCAAAATCACTTCTTCACGCCAGTCACCTACCATATCCCCATAATAACAGGGATTATATTTTGTTCCATGATTCCCTTGATTTGTTCCATATCCCGTATTGAAATTGACAAGCCGGTTTTTGTTGGTCATCGGATTTGCTTTTGCGCTTACAATTAAAGCCCGGTCGTACAATTCACGGGTAAGTTCTCCACTCCACCATATTGCTACATTATACATGGAACCTCCGCCAATGCCTGTAGGAATAGACACACCTTCAAGAGGAACATTACCCGAACTTGCACAATTATAAACGCCGGTATTCAAGCTGGACCAATATTCAAAGTTTGGACTATCCGGATCAATATCTGCCACAATGGAACGTCCAACATCGCCACTGGGACCAGCTCCATGTCCTGAAATCAGATTGCCATTACGTGCATCCAGTATCTGACAACCATATCCCAATCCTTGATTGCTATAAGTATCTTCCTCTTCAAAAGATGCTTGTACCTGTAATCCCTGACGGTCTTTGATAAATTTGCCGACACTTAGAATATCGCCATGTCCGTTGCCTGTACACCATAATTCACCTCCATCGTCATCTATGGCTGCCGAACCGTAAAGTATTTCGTCTTTTCCGTCTTCATCCAAATCGGCTACACGGAAAGCATGCGCCCCCATTGCCAACCATTTTTCCGCATGTCCATCAGCTGTATCAAATTGCCAACGAGCAACCAATTCATTATCTTTAAAATCTAAAGCCCATACCTGCCAGTTCAGGTAAATACCTCTTGTAATGATTAAGGAAGGATTGCTTGTACGCGTTCCTGTTGTCTCGTCAGGTATTCCATCCAGATAAGCGGCTCCAATAAAGAAACGGTCCATCCGATTGCCGTAGTCATCTCCCCAGTATTCTTGCCAATATTGGGCACGGGAAGCTTTCGAACCTGTTCCACCGCGAGGAATATTATCCGTACGGCAAATTTCGCGACCGTCATATCCGCGACATAAAGAAATATATTCGGGTCCTTCGAGGATAAGTCCTAAAAGTGTCGGCAAGGCACTGCCTGAATACCAACCGACTTCATCATAGTGGATACGGTAATCATGTACCGTTCCATCTTCATTGGTTATTGTCTTTCCATCCCCGAAAGTTGTTCCCTCTGATGAACGAAAAGCAATTTCACACAATCCGTCGCCATCAAAATCATATAAAATAAATGAAGTATAATGAGAACCAGAGCGTATGTTAATACCTAAATCGATACGCCACAAAAAAGTTCCGTCCAACTTATATGCTTCCAGCAAAGTTGTTCCCCCATACCAGCCTCCTTGGTTGGCACCATCATACGGTTCACGTTTTATCACGATTTCCGGCCATCCGTCACCGTCAAGTTCACCGACTTGTACATCATCGGGTTGATAATCTACTGAGGCATTCGGAACATTCATATCCAATTTGATTTCACGATAAAACGTCTGAGCCATTTGGGAAGTGAAAGTAGTTTCACATAAAGTTTCGTCCTCTCCGGTAAGAGTCACGCGATAATGGTTTTCCTTTGTCGGGTCAACATCTTCATCAATCCAGCATGAAGAGTCGGTTATAGGTTCGCTGTTCAGCTTCTCTTCTGCATTATTTGCAGTTGATTTATATATATCAAAAGCTGTACCTGCAGGATCTGTAGGAAGCATACGCCAGCTCACTAAAGCACCATGTATACCGGTCGTTGAGTTGGCATCTTCGTCAGGAGCAGGATCATAGCTGACCCACATCAGTCTGTCGCCAGTAATTATATCAGTAGGAAGAGAAGGAAGTTCTGTCACAGAATTGTCTAGGGGTAAATTGTCCGAACAAGCAAAAACAGTTCCAAGGCAAGCCAGTCCAATCAAGTAATTGAGTTTATTCATGTTATAAGGTTTAGTAGGTTTGTGAGTAAAAAAATGCGCCCGAAGCTTCACACAATCACTTGCTCCTGCCTCGCGCGACTTTGAAAATTAATCTAACTTTTGTATCCATAAACCCGGTTATGGAAGCATGAAATCTTCCAGTGCGGTTTTATATTCAAGTGTAACGGTGCCTGTCTGTGTACGCACATTCAGACAGACATCGATGGTATCGTCATCTGTCAGTCCTGTCTGGATAAAACGGGAATAGACTTCATCGGGCATACGCAGGCTGATAAGCGATGAGGTTGTATTCCATGCATTGGGTGCATTGTTATCAAAATACAGATTGAATGTAGCTTTTTTTCCTGTTGTGTCTATATCACGGTTGCCATCATAATAAAGCAGGAAAGAAACCGCACTATAAGGGTCAAAATAAAAGGTAGGAACTACATTCATGTAACCGTTTTGTATATAATACTGTCCTTCGGTCTGGTTGACGCTTTGCACAGCCTTATTCTTAAGAGCAATAGAATCTTGCCCGAATATCTGGTAGTCTTCGCTCAACGTATCGACACAGGATATGTAGGTAGGAATCTCTGCAGCCTCACTCAATACAATGTCATACGTGTGTCCGGATTCCAAATCCGATACATTTGTAAGGCTTTCATCTGATGTATCAAAACTGACTACAGCCCGTCTGACTTCTTTCAGCCACGAGATTTGTGACAAATTGGAAGGAACCAATACCGCATCAAAGTCAGTATACAGCCGATAGCCTTCCAGTTCGTTACCACTTACCGTTACAGCCATGTTGTTGAAAGTAACACTTTGCCGGTTGTCATCGTTGTCCAGACACGATACAAGCATCACAACCGACAGACACACAACAGACAAACGAAAAATGTTGAATAATCTGTTCATTTTATGTAGATAAATTAATAGCATGTACCGCAGAGGCATATTGCCTGAAAGTCAATATCTTTCTTGTCAGGTATATGCTCCTGCGGTATTTCTGTTTTTACCAACCTTCGTTTTGGGTCAGGTTAGGATTCTTCATGATTTCAGTCTGCGGAATGGGGAAGAAATACATTTTATCATCCCAAGTACGACTCACTTCATTACGCGTGTAAGTGATGGTTCCGTCCGCATTCTGGGTAAGCTTCATTTCAGTAATGCTCTTCAGCTTATCCCCTTCTTTCCAACGGCGCAGGTCATAGAAACGATGTCCCTCGAATGCCAGTTCTACCATACGTTCGTTCTGATATTTTTCCCAGAAAGCATCGTTGCTCATGCCGGTAGGAAATTCCGGCATATTGACATCCGAACGCGTACGGGTAACACTTGCTGCTTCACGTGCCGACATCGGGAACTCAGCCGAAGTTGCATCGGCAGAGCCCAAATAACGGAATACCGCTTCGGCATAGTTCAGGTAAAACTCACCCAAACGGAACGTAATCCACGTATGACGCGAACTTTTAACCGTACTGTTTGCACGTAAGTCGACTGCCGGGTCAAGATACTTCTTCAAGTAATAGCCTGTAGGAGTAGCTCCTGAAATAGGTTCGCCATTAGTACCACCGTAGAAAGTCTGTATCGGTGCCGTATTATAAGAGGGCCATCCTGTATCGCCGTTCTTTACCACGGTCATGGCAAAACGCGGGTCACGTCCTTCGTATGGGTTTTCCGGATCATATCCGCTGCCGGCTTCATTGATACCTAAACCAGTTGCCTGCATTTCGTACGCATCTACCAGATTTTGTGAAGGACAGTTGCCCGAACCTCCACCAGTAATACCAATAGGATAATTGTATTCTTCAAGCACGCTGGAAGCACCGGAAGCATCCTTCGAGTTGACATAGCGGCGCATGAAAATCATTTCACTATTCTGCCAGTTGGTCGTCCCCCACAAGGCAGCGTATGTACCTAATTTGAAATCTCCTGCCACACAAGCGTCAATCAGTTCCTTGTTTGCCTGTGCAGCTTTATGCCACAATTCCTGGTCGTTGCTTTCATTGAATAAAGGACTTGCCGCATAAAGAGCTGCACGTGCCTTCAGTGCCAATGCCGCATAACTGGTCAAACGGCCACTTTCTGCTGGAGAAATACCCAACAAGCCCAAGTCGGTATAATCTTCAGGCAATAAAGTCGCAAGTTCGGCACATTCTTCTTCGATAAAGCTGAACACTTCCTGTGCCGGTGTACGGGTCAAGCTATTCACATTGTCTACTGTCACCATTTCGGTAAAGAAAGGAACGGCACCGTAGCAACGGATCAGATTGAAGTAGAAGTAAGCCCGTAACAACCGTACTTCATAGAATGAATTGTTATAACGGAACATACGCGCTTCATAATCATCATTTTGTTTGAGTTCGTCAAATGTCAATCCCTGAAATTCCTGCAGGTATTGATTACATTCTTGAATGGCACGATAGCTTGTAGTCCATGTGTTCGAAAGTGGGTTGGAAGGACTCCAAGAACCATTGGTAAAGTCACACACATCGCCACTGGTATAGGCATACTCGGCTTCATCACATGCCGAAGCCAGCATACCGCCTCCATACACTTGTCCGAAATCGTAGTCAAGCTCATTATAAATATTGGTCACCAAGCCAATCACTTCATCATAGCTTTGTGCCAAATAGTCTTTTTCGTAATTGGCGTATTCGTGGTAGTCCATGTTACAAGCACTCAGCAATGCCACACACGCTGCGCCTCCTATGATATTTTTGATTCTCATATTTTTTCCTTTTTATAAATTAGAAACCGATTGACAAACCAATCACGGCACTACGCGTCAACGGTGCAGTGGCTCCGTATGCTTCCGGATCGGCAATCTTGATTTTATCAAAGCAGAGCAAGTCGATTCCCCGTACATAGAGTTTGGCTTTGCTCAATACATGGGTCTTCTTCATCCACTTTTCCGGGAAATTATAATACAATTCTACCGAACGCAGCTTCAGGAACGAACGGTCTTCCAGCCATACGGTATTGGTCTGGTAGTTGTTAGCATTGCTTTCTGAGCTTAGACGCGGATACAAAGCATCCGGATTCTCCGGTGTCCAACGGTTTTCGTATGCATGTTCAGAAATCGTTGTGTTATTGATTAACGGCCAGTACAAGCTGGTAGTATTCAATACAGCCGAATAACGTCCTGTTCCTTGGAACATGGCATCGAAGCCCAACCCTTTCCATTCAGCTCCCAAGTGGAACGAATAGTAGATTTCGGGCGCAGTGGTGCTGTAACCAATAGCTACTTTATCGTTATCATCAATAATGCCATCATTGTTCACATCTTTATACTTGATGTCACCCGGACGCAGAGTTGTACCGAAATTCTGTGCCGGACTGTTGGCGATATCTGCCTCATCCTTAAAGAAACCGATGGCCTGCAAACCGTAAGTCTGCTTTACCGGATTGCCGGTCTGAATCAGATTGTCATACAATCGCGGTTCTTCCAGTTGCTCGATAATTTTGTTCTTTGCCAACATAAAGTTACCGCCGATATTGAACTTGAAGTCACCGACCTTCTTCGTATAATTGGCACCGATTTCTACCCCCCAACTATCTACGATACCCCCGTTTTCATACGGAGCTGTAAAGCCCAATACCGATGAATATTTACCGCTGGAACTAACCCAGATATCTGAACGGCGTTCGTAATACGTATCGAATGTCAGGTCAAGCCCCTTGAACAGGCTGGCATCGAAACCAAAGTTATACTTATACGCTTTTTCATGCGTAGAGTTCAGCGAAGCCAGACGTCCTAACACCCAACTGGTTGTACCTTGCGAGTAGTTGGTATCGAACGGATAGAAACTACCACCCCCATAAGTCTGTTCCCAATAATTGGTTACATCTGAACCGTCTTCTTGCGGCAGACGGTCGGCATTGATGATACCGAATGATGCACGTACTTTCAGAAAATCAATCCAAGATTGGTTTTGCATGAAATTTTCTTTTGAAACAACCCATGCCGCACCGACAGTAGGAGAAAAAGCCCATTTATGTCCCGGAGCCAGCTTGTTCGAAGCAGATCCTACCAAAGTCAAATCAAAGAAATAACGGTCTTTCAATCCGTAATGTGTATACCAAGATACGTTCTGGCGATACCAAGTCTGGTCTATACCTTTCGTATTACGGTATTCGTAATCCCAACGCAATTGGCTGTAGATTTTGTTCGCTTCGTTAATAGTCTTATTATAATATAAGGTACCGGCAAAATTAAATACTCGTGTAAAGGCTGTAATTTTCGAGCCTTCACCCAGTGCACTTTCTTTACCATCGGTATAACGGGTCAGCTCGCCCGGTTCACCGTCTACCCACGAAGAAACTGCATCACTTCCATAAATGAATGTTTTCGAATAGTCTTCGTAATACAAAGCATAGTTGTCATAACCCAACATCAAGCTGGCACCCAATCCCGGTGTGATAGCAGATAAATCCTGGTCTAAAGTCATATCGGCATACAAGGTACGTTCGTGGAATTTGGTGTATCCTGCATCCTGTGATACGGCAACCGGGTTCATTGTGCCTGCCCATGTAGAGCTACCACCCCAAGTTCCGTCTTCCAACTGTGCCGGATAAGCAGCCGAAGGAAGCTGATAAATCATACTGCCCCAAAGGTCGGCACTGGTATTACTACTCGTATTACCACCCGGCGCACGGGTCTCCGACAAAACACCTACCAAATTCAGTTTCAGTTTGGTACTCGAAGTCAAATCAATATCCAGATTCGTACGCAAGTTGGCACGCGAATATTCGTCTTGAGTAGAATAACCATCGTTCATATACGGATTGGCTATAAACCCTTTATTGGTGGTCAGGTTTCCCATAGCATAGTAACGAAAACGTTCGGATCCACCTCGGAAACTGATATTGTAAATGTTAGTAGAAGCCACATCGCGGAATGTCTCACCTATCCAATCCACATTCGGATACAGATAGGGATACTTTCCTGAACGAAAAGCATTCAATTCATCTGCCGAATAACGGGCTGACAGACCATCATTTGCCAACGCCTCGTTAATGGCATTAGCATAAGTATAACTGTCGGCAAACTTCGGCCGGCGTGCTTGCCATTCGAATCCATGGTCGTACGAGAATTTCACTTCACGCGTATTGTATTGTCCACGTTTGGTGGTAATATTGACTACACCATTAATGCCTTTATAACCGTAAATGGCTACGGCAGAAGCGTCTTTCAATACTGTTACCGATTCTACTTCTTCAGGAGTAATATCGGTAATGTCACGCTCGATGCCATCTACCAATACCAACGGAGAGGTTGATGATAAAGTCTGCAAGCCACGTACAAAAAAAGTTGGTTCATAATTGGCGTATGTACCTGTCCCTTGCAACGTCATCAGACCTGTACCGTAACCAAAAAGTGAATTTCCAATATTTTTGGCACTCCGTTTGTTAAACTCTTCATTGTAGACAGTGGAGACCGATGACGTGGATTCCTCCAGACGCTGTGCGGTACGATAGCCGATCTCTACCACTTGGTCAGCATATTTTTCCGGTTTCCCCGGCGAAGCGATGCTGTCTGTTGTTTCCTGCGCGTAGCCCGGCATTGTGCAAAGGGCAAACAGTGCAGCAGGTATGATTAGTTTATCTTTTCTTATCATAAGTCGAATTACTTTTTAATAATTGTGTTTCGCATTACCATCCTGGGTTTTGAATCAAGCCATACCCTTTGTTCACTTCTGTCAACGGGAAAGGTGATAAATACCATTTTGCATCAAAACCATTTGTCCACCAGTAACGTACCGGATTGGATAATTCATACTTCTCATATTCAAAATGTGTAGGATAAGGTTGTGTTTTATCACCATTATACCATCCTTCTCCGGCAAATTCACCCGTACGGGAAATACGCAAGCCATGCAATTGTTTTTCAAAAATGTCTGCACGTTTGTAACGAATCAAATCAAAGAAACGGGTGTCTTCCATACCCAGTTCGCAAGCACGTTCGCGGAGAATTTCTTCCAACAAGGCATCTTTATTACCGGTCAGGTTCTTGTCCGGATTGCATTCTGCCAGTCCTTTCATTCCCACACGGGCACGTACAATGTCTACTTGTGCTATGGCATCTGCCAAACGATTGTTCTGGCACAATGCTTCTGCATATGTCAAATACATGTCAGACAGGCGTAAAACGACCCATTGTGTATAATGACGAAGCATATCCGGTCCCATCAGATATTTTATCGGTGCATATCCCGTAGCAAAAGAACCGGTTTGATTATCTGGCTCTTGTTGCGCATCGTAACCGCCAACCCAAGCCTCGAAACTACGTCCCGACATATTGCCGGTCGTCCAGTCAAGCGCAGTAGGCTGCCCGTTTACAATAGCTTCTTCATACAAACGTGGGTCACGTGTCAGGACGATGTTACTTTTTCCATCTTCACCTCCATTCGGAGAACCGGTCATGAACATCTCGTCCAAACGCCCTTCTGCAGCGGTCTTGTCCCAATCAAAGGGTGTACCGTCTGCCCATGGGAACATTTCCACATACTCTTGTGTAGGAGTATATCCACGGCGAATCCCATTTCGGCTTGCATCGGTTGTACCAAGTGGATCACCCCACTGATGCCAAATATAATTACTCGACTTAAAGGCATCATACCCAAACTGTCTGGTACTCATAAGTATCTCAGGACTATCCAATTCCGCATAAGAAGTACGATAAGCCAAGCGGTAGTCCTCCGGACGAGTTCCTTTAGACTGTACCAACGAATACCCTCCATTAGCGTTCAGTTCATTGAAAAACTCTTCACAAGCTTGCAGGCACTGTGTCCACAGTTCAGCCTTATAGCCGCCATACCAAACCAAGTGTTGTGCTTCTGCTTCCGAAGAACCGCCAGCATATGCTACATCATCATTAAAAAGCGGAGAAGCAGCAAATTGCAGGATACGACATTTCAATGCCATTGCAGCTGCGCGATTCCAACGACCGGCATTAGTTTGTGGATTATCTACTGTCCAAGGCAACACTTCTTTCGCTTCATCAAGCAATTTAATCATAAAATTAACGGTTTCTTCTACCGTTGCACGAGGCAAATCATAGCTGGCATCCGTACCGCTAAAAGAATGGTCAATAATAGGCAGACCTCCATAATGACGGAACGTATCAAAATAACGCGAAGCGATGATACACTTTGCCTGTGCTACAATGGATGCCTTTTCAGATTCTTCCATTCCAGGCACACGGTCGATGTTTTCTATGATTAAATAACCATAACGAACAGCTTGCCATACGCGGTTTTTCAAATAATCCCATTTATCTGAACGCTGACCATAATTTGACGTATGCGTTCCATAATAATAGCTGTTTACAATACCACTTGACAAATAAGTATAAATATAACAGTCCGTCAATGCTTCAGGCTTACCGACATAAGGATTGGAAGATTCACAAGGATAAGCATCGCTCGATGAATTACGGAACGGAAGACCATAATACTGAAAGGTATATAATGTATTCAAAAATTGTCTCACGTATTCCGGGCTATTGAATACTGTATCGCTGGTCACATCACCACCTGGTGCTTTCTCCAAGAAAGCACTTCCGAACTTGATATCATCCACACATGATGTGGAGACAACTGAAGTCAGAGTCAGTCCTGCGGCAACAGCGAAAAACCATTTATGTTGTTTCTTCATGATTTTATCTTTTTATTAAGGGTTAAAAACCAAGTTTCAAGCTCAGCGAAAAAGTACGAGTTAACGGATAAGTCGGCTGGTTGCTGGCTCTTGATTCCGGGTCACCCCACTTATACGGAGTAAAGGTCAGCAGGTTGTATCCGCTGAATGCCAGTTGGCAAGTGCTCAGCTTTAGCCGTTCCATCAAAGGGAAATGGAAATTATAAGCAATCTGCAGGTTCTTCAGACGCAGATATTTGGCATCCTTTTCCCATAGATTTGAATCCTGATAGTTGTTCGAATCACCATTATCGAAAGTAGCACGCGGATATTCGGCATCCGGATCCGGGTTTGCCGTTGTCCATGTATTTTCTACTTGAGCTACCAACAAACCTCCCTGATTGGCATTGTTGCGGTCGGTAAACGGCTTACGGAAAATACTTGAGATGCTGCGGCTTACGTTCCAGGCACCCGTCCATTGCATGGAGAAATCAAAGTTCTTCCAGCTAAATCCGAGATTTAGACCTGCCATGTATTCGGGGTCATCGGTATAGCCTAAATCACGCGTCTTGTCATCAGGGGTAATCGCACCATCCCCATCCAAGTCTACATATACACAGTCACCATTCTTCAACTCTACCAATTGGGTCGGCATTTCTGTTCCAAACACTTCCCGGTAATGAGCCGGAGTGGTATTCTCATCGTAGTATTCGAAGAATTGGTATTGCAAGCGCGAACCGATACGGTGTCCTTTTGAATATTGATATTCTTGGTTCAACGGAGCTTCCTTGCGTTCAATAATCTTGTTTTGATTGTACATCAGGTTCAAGTTGACAAAATAACGGAAGTCATCGCCAATGCGGTCATTCCATTTTAAAGAAATTTCCCAACCCCAGCTGTCTACTTTACCAAGATTTGCCATCGGCAAAGTGAAACCCAATACCGAAGGAGCCGTACCGTCGCTCAGCAAGATATTGGTTCGTTTCTCCTTATAATAATCGAAACTACCTTGCAAACGGTCGTTTAAGAAATACATATCTACACCATAGTTCTGTTTCAACGATTTTTCCCAAGTTACATCAGGATTATTTTTGGCTGCCTCATACGCACCTGGACTTACTGTTGCATTATTAATACCAAAAAGATAACTATAACCACCATTTAAATTCGATGCTGTTGTATTATTTACGTAATATGGGTCGGCTGTGTACATGAAACGGCTACCACCAATCTTATCGTTACCTACCAGACCAATGGTGTATCTCAGTTTCATAAAACCGATAAACGGTTTGATGGGTTTCCAGAACTTTTCTTCACTGACGACCCATCCGAAAGAACCTGCCGGGAAAGTACCGAAACGTTTGTCTGGAGCAAAGTTTTCCGAACCGTTGTAACCGATATTGAACTCAGCCATATAACGGCTTTTCCAGTCATAGGTAGCACGTCCTACCAAACCTACATAGCCTTGTGGAATAGATGAGAACTCAGTCGGATAATATGTCTTCGATTGGTTGTACAGTGCCAAAGCTGTCACGTGGTGATTACCAAACGTACGGTCATAATTGAAAGCAGCTTCCATATACCAGTTACGTGACTTCGCAGGGTCGACATCTTGGTATTTCAATTGCGAATTTGTACCGTTTTTCTTATATACAATGGTACCATCGTCTTGCAAAACCGGTGTATAAGTTGCTATACTTGCCGTAGCGCGTGTATACGATGTAAAACCACTGTTGTAAGAACCTTTGACACGGAAGCTTAATCCTTTGGTAATGAAATCCAGTTTTTGGCTTAATTGCAAATCGGCATTCAATGTATTGTTGCTGGTCTGCATAAAACCTGCGCCATAATATGCCATACCTGTACCTCCGGTAAACGGCAATCCATATTCGGTGGTAGTATATACCAACTTGTCATCTACCAGTCCCGGACTGGAGAACGGAGTTGCATAATACATCTCCAATAGCATACCGGCACTTCCTTGTCCCGTATAAGGTTTCCAGGCGTTGTTTACGTTTCCGGCAATATTCATTGATACGGTGGTTGTCTTGGTTACATCGATATCCAGATTCGAACGGTAGTTGAAACGTTTGTACTGATACGAAAGGTCGTAAGGCAAATCAAAACCGTTAAACAGACCTCCTTGTGTATAGGCACCTGCTGATACGAAATAACGGATACGGTCGGTACCTCCCGAAATATTTACATTATGCTGGGTCTGCAACGTCATGTCCTTCAAACAGTAATCTACCCAGTTTGTGTTCGGGAAGCGGATCGGATCACTTCCTGTACGGAATTTCTCGATTACATCCGGTTGGAACATCAGTTGGTCTTCTGTATATTCGGGATGGTCATTCAGCTGCATCTGATTATAAAAGGTAGCATACTGGTATGAATTAGCCAACTCAAGTGTCTTAGTCGGCGCAATGATACTTGCCGAGGTAGAGAATGAAATCTTCGCTTTTCCTTCTTTACCACGTTTGGTAGTAATCAATACGACACCATTGGCACCACGCACACCGAATACCGCTGTAGCCGAAGCATCCTTCAGGATGGTGATGCTTTCGATTTCGTTCGGGTCGATGTCGTTCATACTACGCTCTACACCATCCACCTGGATTAACGGTGCTGAGTTTTCCCATGTAGCCTGACCACGAACGAAAATGCTGGCAGCATCGTCACCCGGTTCACCTGAGTATTGCACGGTGGTTAAACCGGCAAGTTGTCCAGACAACATATTCGATACAGAACCGGTGGGCGACTTAAGCAAGTCGTCACCTTTCACGCTGGAGATAGCACCTGTCACGGTCACTTTCTTCTGTGTACCATACGCTACGACCTCCACTTCACCCAACATCTGTGAGTCATCTTCCATTGTTACCCGCATTCCTTCTTTAGCCACCACTGTTACGGTAGCATAACCAATAAAGGAAATTTGCAGTTTAGTACCCGGTTTAACATTTAACTGGAACTTTCCGTCCAAGTCCGTGATGGTACCCGTACTGGTTCCTTCCACCATTACACTTGCTCCAATCACTGGTTCACCTGCACTGTCATACACAGAACCTGTAATCATGCCTTGCTGTTGAGAAGCAGCTGCCGCATGAAGAGATTGGAAGCCTAAGGCCGGAGATACAGCCGTTACTGTACACAAAAGTGCAAACGGCAAAACCCCCTTTTCTAGAAACTTTTTCTTTCTCATGTTATTAAGTTAATTAGTGTTATGATTAAGATTATAATAAACAAAGGTATTGCCTTTCAAGGCCCGGCAATCATCACTTTACATATCCATTTTTTATATGTTGTTTTCATCTGTTTCTTATCTTTATTAACAAAAGATTTATAAGACGCAAAGAACCACAAAAAAGGTGAATTTTAAAATGGAAAATCGTGTATAATAATGGAAATTTTTATCTATCTTACTTGGGAAAGGAGAAAAAATGCAGTTTTTATCACGATTCTTCCCTAAAAAGGAAAAAAAGGCTTTTTTATAAGTTTTTTATCCGATAAAATAAGCTATTGGGAAAAACATGCCTTAGGTTGTCATTTCAAGGTTAAATAAAGTTATCCTTTCTTCTATTACTGTAGCAAAAATATTTTATAAATGCCTGCCATCAGCCAACCCAACCGCGTTGAAAACGCAATAGTACTGCATTCGCCAATGCAGTATATATTCATTTTTCAGGGGTATGTATTGACTGTTGGCAGACATTTAGAAACAGTTCTCCCAATGTCTTTCGCAATACCGGATGCAATGTTTCACTGGCTATCTCCACCAAAGGTTTCATAACAAACTCACGTTCGGTCATTAAGGGATGTGGCAGAACCAGTTCTGGTGTATACAAGATTACATCATCGTATAACAGCAGGTCTATATCAATCAAACGGTCATGATACACTCCTCCGACCGATTTTTGGGTACGCCCCAATGTGCGTTCGATTTCTTGGGTCCGATACAAGACTTCCATTGGAGGTAAAATGGTTTCCACACATGCCGCTGCATTTAGAAATTTATGTTCGGAAGCGAACCCCCATGGAGCAGTTTCATAAAAAGAAGATAGGGAAATCACTTTCCCTATCTCGTCATTTATCAGTCTGGTAGCAGTACGTAGATTGGTTGCTTTGTCTCCCAAATTCGTACCCAGTCCCAAATAGACATTTGCCATCCTTTATCGAATTACTTGTTCAATATCAGCATCGCATCGCCATAAGTGCCGAAACGATAATCTTCTTTCAACGCTTCTTGATAAGCATCCATTACCAGCTCATATCCTCCATATGAACATACCAGCATCAGCATGGTAGACAAAGGCATGTGGAAATTGGTCACCATTGCATCGGGCAATACGAAATCGTAGGGCGGGAAAATGAACTTGTTGGTCCAACCCTCATATTCTTTGAGATGTCCGTCTGTGCCTGTAGCCGTTTCGATGGCCCGCATCACGCTGGTACCTACTGCGCATACCTTGTGTCCGCTATCCTTTGCTTCATTTACAATACGGCAAGCCTCGGATTTGATGAACATTTGTTCCGAATCCATCTTGTGCTTGGTCAGGTCTTCCACATCAATGTCGCGAAAACATCCCAATCCGCAGTGCATGGTAATAAATGCCAAGTTGATACCTTTGATTTCCATACGTTTCATCAGCTCGCGGCTGAAGTGGAGTCCTGCAGCTGGTACGGTTACAGCCCCTTCATACTTGGCATAGATGGTTTGAAAACGTTCGGTGTCTTCCGGTTCTGCCGGACGACGGATAAAAGGAGGAAGAGGCGGCTCGCCCAATGCATAGAGAGCCTTCTTAAATTCATCATGCGGACCATCATAAAGGAAACGAAGGGTTCGTCCACGTGACGTGGTATTGTCTATTACCTCGGCCACCATTGAATCATCATCGCCGAAATACAACTTATTTCCGATACGTATTTTACGTGCAGGATCCACCAGTACGTCCCATAGGCGGAGTTCTTCGTTCAATTCTCGCAACAAAAAGACTTCAATGCGCGCCCCTGTCTTTTCCTTGTTTCCATACAAACGGGCAGGGAATACTTTCGTGTCGTTAAAAATGAATGCATCCTGATCATCAAAATAGTTCAGGATGTCCTTGAATATAACATGTTCTATCTGACCAGTAGACTTGTGTACTACCATCAGCCGGGACTCGTCTCTGTACTTCACCGGATGCAAAGCAATCTTTTCTTCCGGTAACTTGAATTTGAATTGTGACAGTTTCATCTTCTTCTCCTTTCCTTATATTATTATTCCAGATACCAAGCGGCTTTGTTGAACGGGTACAGGCTTTCAGATATTTTCAGCTCCTTTAACCGGTAAGGAGCTATATTCCCATCCTATTCGAACATTCCGCCAACCAGGTACTTAAACTTAGTCAACTATTACATCCTGCTGGTTCAGCCAGCTTTCAAAATCTTCTACTTTCATACAATTTTCCAAGGTCACTTCACCCACGCGAGTACGACACAACGCAGTCAGGTGTGCCCCACTGTGTAATGCTTCCCCGATGTCGCGTGCCAATGCGCGGATATATGTACCTTTGCTACAGACCACGCGTATCTTTATTTCGGGTAGTGCACATTCCAGCAATTCAATCTCATCGATAACCAACGTCTTGGGCTTCAGTTGTACTTCATCACCTTTACGCGCCAGTTCGTAAGCACGCTTCCCATCTACCTTGCATGCAGAAAATGCCGGAGGCACCTGCTCTATAGCACCCACAAAGCGCTGCAATGTTTCTTCCACCAACTCACGGGTAATGTGTCCGGTAGGATACGTGGCGTCTATCTCTTTTTCCAAATCATACGACGGCGTGGTGGCTCCCAACTGTAGGGTCGCCACATATTCTTTCGTATGGTATTGGAATTCTTCGATACGCTTTGTTGCTTTTCCTGTACAGACAATCATCACCCCAGTTGCCAAGGGGTCGAGTGTCCCGGCATGTCCCACTTTTATTTTTTTCACTCCCAGCTTGCGGCTGACGTGATACCTTATTTTATTGACAAGCGCAAACGATGTCCATCGGTACGGCTTATCAAAATACAACACCTCTCCTTCTTTAAAGTTCATCAAGCAAGTTCCAAATTATATCCTAAAGCTGTCATTATCAAAATTACTCCTCCCACAATGATACGATACCATCCGAAAGCTGCAAATCCGTATTTCGTCACAAAGCTGATGAAGAACTTGATGGCGAGCATTGCTACGACAAATGCGACTACATTGCCTACAATCAGCGCCTCCATATTTGCCGTGATGATTTCTGTACCACCGTCCATAAACAGTTTCAGCATCTTGTAGACCGTGGCGGCAAACATGGTAGGTACGGCAAGAAAGAAAGAAAACTCGGCAGCAGCCTTACGGGTAAGCTTCTGTGCCATACCGCCTACAATGGTGGCCATCGAACGCGATACGCCCGGAATCATTGAAATGCACTGGAACAGTCCGATACAAAAAGCACGTTTCTCGGTCAGTTCAGTCGTTTCGCTTCCATTTCCAAACAATTTGTCGCAAAACAACATAAACACGCCTCCTACAATCAACATTACCGCAACCACAATCACACTTTCCAGCATAGCATCGATCATATCACTGAACAACAGACCTAATACAGCTGCAGGAATGAAGGCAACCAACAATTTCCAATAAAAATCGTACTTATGCAGGAAACATTTCAGCGTTGAAGCCCCTTCGGGAGCCGGTTTATGATTCAGACGGAAAAAACGTTTCCAATACAAACATACCACCGAAAGAATAGCTCCAAACTGGATGATGAACGTAAATGCTTTCACAAATTCGGTACTCTCTACCCCCAGCACATTTTGTGCTATAATCATATGCCCTGTCGATGAGACAGGTAAAAACTCGGTCAACCCTTCAACAATCGCTATTATGATTGTTTGCAATAAATTCAAATCTCCTTCCATTATTTATTGATAATTTGACAATCAGCTATTTATTATTTATGCCAATCAGGAGTTGAAAGGGAGTTAGAAACAGTTATCGCCCGCCAGGCGGACTGGAAATTAAAGTGATAACTCCTGTGAAACATAACTGCTTTTAATTCCTGATTCACATTATATTTAGTTGTCTATTTGCAAATAGCAAGCCGAAGTAGTAACAAACTTATTCTTTCGGTTTGCGCAATATACCATAAATCATTGCGATAAATCCTATAAAGCAAACTACCGGTGCCACCTTGATACGTCGCGCACTGAAAATGTCCGGTTCGAATGTAGTTTCGGTAGAACCCGGTCCTGACATCAGCAAGAAACCGATGATGATTACTACCATCCCTCCTGCCAATAACAGGAAGTTAGTCTTGTCAAAAGCAAATTTTCTTCTATCCATAATTTGTTCTTTTATAGAAATAATAAAGAAACCTGAAGAGTGGAAAAAGTTGGAGACCAATGGAAATGGCATGAAACTTACACTCTCCTTAATTTCTTTACCTTCTCCTAATTATAATATAGTTCATTGGTCTTCATCCGCAAATAACGGTTAATGGAAATCCATGCACAAAATGTCGTTATCACTACCCCGAACAAGAATACCGCCCCCATCACCACCAACATTACCCCAGGGGTTATTACCGCCAGCAAATCGGGTTCATATCGTACCAGTGCATACGCTGCTGCAACCAGTATCCCGTCGGCTATCACTCCAGCCAGGATACCTACCCATACATTGCGTACCAAGAAAGGACGACGGATGAAAGCCCAGCTTGCTCCTACCAGTTTCATGGTATTGATAAGAAAACGTTTGGAATAAATGGTAAGCCTGATGGTATTGTTTATCAATGCAAATGATATCAGCGTAAGCAGGGCAGCAAGCCCTAGCAATACCACACTGATTTTACGGATGTTACGGTTGACCGCATCCAGCAGGTCTTGTGGATAATTGATTTCGATGACACCCTTTTCCGAAAGAATTTCGTCCTTTATCCAGGCAATGCTGTCCGAATTGGCATACTCCGCATTCAGCTTTACTTCGATAGAAGCCGTAAACGGATTGTAACCTAAAAACTCAGCTGGGTCGGTTCCCATAGCTTCCGATTGCTCCTGCAATGCCTGTTTCTTTGAAATATAATCGGTTTGCTTTACGTAAGGCTTGGCGTTCAGCCTGTTCCGGAACTGTAATATATCGGGGTCTTTCATATCATCGCTTATCAATACAGAGAAAGCTATATTCTCGCGTACATATACAGATAAGTTGTTTGCTGCCAGCACGAAGAAAACCACCGTTCCCAGCAACAACAGGACCAACATGGTGCTGATGCTGGAGATAATGAACTGCATATCTATCAATGCTCCCGATTTTTTGCTCATGCCTTCACTTTTTTCTGAAACACATATATCATCGAACTGCTCCGTTCCTTTTTCACTAATGAAGCCAGACCGGCTTCCATTCCCTTCAGCATCCCTTTTACGAAAGGAAAACTGCTTTTCCGATACTTTTCCGAAAGCATTGATACGTAAAATGCATCAAACGGCATCGGATGACGTTCGGTCAAGATGAACCCATGCTTGGCTCCGAACTGCTGTATGACAGACGGAGCAAAGTGCCACAAATGACGCGGCACATCATATGCCGCCCACATTTCCTTATAAAAACGGGCGTCAAACGAAGTTGGGTTAGGTACAGCTACAACCAGAATACCCCGGTCGCTCAGCAGGGAATAAATCCTCTCCCACGTTTCATTTAAATTCTGCAGGTGCTCCATTACGTGCCATAATGTCACCACGTCAAATGAACCGGTTTCGTATGCCGGCAAAGCTTCAGGAGCATTCACTTCCAATCCGAAATGTTCACGCGCAAAAACTCTTGCCTGCGGACTTTTCTCGATAGCTGAAACCCGCCATCCGCGTCCAGACATAAAGTGAGGAAAATACCCTGTTCCTGTGCCGATGTCAAGCAAACGCCCCCGGCTCAGTCCGCAACACCGTTTGATAAGTCGTGCCTTACGGCGCAACATGTATTGACGCACACAATGGTACAACCGGTTAGCAAGTCCCTTGCGCGTATCGGTATGCGAAATATAATCGGGCGACTCGTAATAACGTCCTATCTCACTTTCATCGGGCACATCCTGCGTGAAAAGGAATCCGCACGATGCACACCGGCAAATGTCGAACGGTTCATTTGTGGCATAGTGATCGGTACAAGTCATCACCTTCTCCAGTTGGTCTTTGCCGCATAACGGGCACGTATCTATATGCAGTCTGTTCACTTTATTCCCTAATTTGGTGCAAAATAACAAATAAATCGGGTACGAATACCTATCTGTTAAGCTTCTTTAAGGATATTGGGAAAAAGCGGAAAACATTTGTCTGGCCTACTCAGTCTGCACCGTTTTCTTCCGGCATCTTGTTTTCGGGCTTTTCGATGCCGTCTGCCGTGGCTCGTTCTTCCATAGTTGAACCGAGCCAGTACGGGACAAGTGCCCGGCATTATCCTCTTTTACAACATCTACGATGCTTTCGTGCCTTTCCGCTTTTCCTTTCGCAACACGAAGCCTATCCATGCGATGCCCAATCCGACCGCACTGAAGAACCCGTGCAAGCAGCCTTCATGTACGGGGAAACGTACCTCGCGCACATATTCCGGATTGTAAAGCAAGGCAATCTCCCCTCCTTCGCGCATGCCGAACGTCAGATAGACTTCCTTTGAGGTGTACATCTCGCCGAACTCCACCGTTTCGTAGCGCACGTCGACACGATGTTCCCACCGCATCTTGCGGTACTTGTACACCCGTTCCGACTCTATCCGTTCCACTACTCCGCGGGCAGGATTCCAGTCTTTCACTATCATGCCCAGCGAAATGAAGCCGCCTATTCCCAGCGCCAGCATCACAAAGCCGATAAGGAAACAGGCTACGTAAGCCATATCATGAGATTTCATAAAGCCTCTTGTTCGTTTACATTCACGAGGGTAAATATAAACAAAAGTACACACATAAGCAAACATGTGCATAAAGATATTGTCAAAATACCAACAACCTGCCAATCCCTTTCCGCACAAGACTATACACATCCGGCAAGGCAAGCAGTTATTTCAAGCATTTTAACTGGTAAGAACTATAGTTTCACCATGATAAAACTGCCGTTTTAACCTGTTAAAATTCCCTGAAACTACAGCTTCCTTATGCAACACATGCTTCTGAAGCATGCATAAGAAGCAATTTATCCACACATTTCACTTGACGTTATCCACAAGCTATAAACACCTATAAGAAGGTTTCAACAAGTTTTTCAACTGTTTATTTACCATTTATCAACAAAATTCTTAACCGATAGAAACGCTTGTCTTCTATATTTTTGTATCTTTGTACTGATGAGAAACCGAAACTGAAAAACTGAACTTTTACCATTTACCTGCTTATGAAAAAAATAACGCTCCTTTTCCTGACAAGCTTTTTATTGATTTCGTGCGGAACATTCAAACGCTTGACTCCAGAAGAAATCAAGGCCATGACCACAACACACATCAATGAAAATTATGATCTGGTCTTTTCTTCGACTGTATCGCTTGTGCAATCTCAAGGTTTCCTGATAACCGATGCCGATAAAACGACCGGGTTCATCATCGCATCCAGACAGGAAGACGATAATCTCGCCATTGTCTCTAAAATCCTTTTTGGCAGTGCTACGGAATCTTCTACTGCCCAAGCATCGTTTTTCATTCAAAAATTGCGGGATGACCTGACTGAAGTGAAACTGACCCTTTATCAAGGCTATGTTTCATCAGACCTGATAGGCGAATCGCAAACAGAAACCAAAACCGTCACCAACAGCATTGTAACAAAGCCGAAAGTTTACCAAAATTGGTTCACCGCATTAGAAAAAGAAGTGGAAAGCCGCAAAGCAATGATGCAACAATCTTCAGTGAACTGACCGGTATTCTCGTTTCTTTCCCTCACTTCAAACTCTTCCGCCCTTCATTCGTTGCAAATAAAGGATTTCTTTGTATCTTTGCGCAGCTTATAATATAAGGTGTAAAATCAAAATCACAACACAATATCACCATGGAATATAATTTCAGAGAGATCGAAAAGAAATGGCAACAGAAGTGGGTGGAACAGAAAACCTACCAGGTTACCGAAGACGAATCGAAACAGAAGTTCTACGTGCTGAACATGTTCCCTTATCCTTCGGGAGCGGGACTTCACGTAGGCCATCCGCTGGGATACATCGCCAGCGACATTTATGCCAGATACAAACGCCTGCAAGGCTTCAACGTGCTGAACCCGATGGGATATGACGCCTACGGGCTTCCGGCGGAACAATACGCCATCCAGACCGGGCAGCATCCTGCCATCACAACCCAAAACAATATCAACCGCTACCGCGAGCAGCTGGACAAGATAGGATTCTCGTTCGACTGGAACCGCGAAGTGCGTACCTGCGACCCTAAGTATTACCACTGGACGCAATGGGCTTTCCAGAAAATGTTCAACAGCTTCTATTGCAACACCTGCGGCAAGGCACAACCCATCGAAAAACTGATAGAGCACTTCGAAAAGCAGGGTACCGAAGGGCTGGACGCAGCTTGCTCGGAAGAACTGAGCTTCAGCGCCGACGAATGGAAGGCAATGAGCGAAAAGCAGCAACAGGAAACGCTGATGAACTACCGCATCGCCTACCTGGGCGAAACCATGGTAAACTGGTGTCCGCAACTGGGTACGGTGCTGGCAAACGATGAAGTGGTAGACGGTGTAAGCGAACGCGGAGGCTATCCCGTAGTGCAGAAGAAGATGCGCCAGTGGTGCCTGCGTGTGTCGGCATACGCAGGACGCTTGCTTGACGGACTGGACCACATCGACTGGACCGACTCTTTGAAAGAAACCCAACGCAACTGGATAGGCCGTTCGGAAGGTACGGAAGTGCGGTTCAAAGTGAAAGACCGTGACCTCGAATTTACCATCTTCACCACCCGTGCCGATACGATGTTCGGCGTGACCTTCATGGTACTGGCTCCCGAAAGCGAACTGGTTCCGCAAGTCACTACCGACGGACAGCGTGCCGAAGTGGAAGCTTATCTGGACCGCACCAAGAAACGTACCGAACGCGAACGCATCTCCGACCGCCGTGTAACGGGCGTATTCAGCGGCTCGTATGCCATCAATCCTTTCACGGGCGATGCCGTACCTATCTGGATAAGCGACTATGTATTGGCTGGCTACGGAACCGGAGCCATTATGGCGGTACCGGCACACGATAGCCGCGACTATGCTTTCGCCAAGCATTTCAACCTCCCCATCGTTCCGCTGGTAGAGGGATGTGACGTAAGCGAAGAAAGCTTCGATGCCAAGGAAGGTATCGTATGCAACTCGCCGAAAGCCGGTGTAACGCCTTATTGCGACTTGAACCTGAACGGCCTGACCATTAAGGAAGCCATCGCCGCTACCAAGGAATATGTGAAAGCACACCACTTGGGACGTGTAAAGGTGAACTACCGCCTGCGCGACGCTATCTTCTCGCGCCAGCGTTATTGGGGCGAACCGTTCCCGGTATATTACAAGGACGGCATGCCTTACATGATTGACGAAAACAAGCTTCCGCTGGAATTGCCCGAGGTAGACAAGTTCTTGCCTACCGAAACAGGTGAGCCTCCGTTGGGACACGCTACGAAGTGGGCTTGGGATGTAGAGAAAGGCGAAGTGGTAGAGAATACGAAGATAGACAACGTACATGTATTCCCGCTCGAACTGAATACCATGCCGGGCTTTGCCGGTTCGAGTGCCTATTACCTGCGCTACATGGACCCGCACAACGATAAAGCACTGGTATCGGAAAAGGCAGACCGCTACTGGCAGAACGTAGACCTCTACGTAGGCGGTACCGAACATGCTACGGGGCACCTTATCTATTCCCGTTTCTGGAACAAGTTCCTGTTCGACCTCGGCGTAAGTGTCAAGGAAGAACCGTTCCAGAAACTGGTGAACCAAGGCATGATTCAGGGACGGAGCAACTTCGTATACCGCATCAAGGATACCAACACCTTCGTCTCTCTCGGCCTGAAAGACCAATACGACGTGACACCTTTACACGTAGACGTGAACATCGTGACCAATGACGTGCTCGACATCGAAGCCTTCAAGAACTGGCGTCCCGAATATCACGATGCCGAATTCATCCTCGAAGACGGCAAGTACATCTGCGGCTGGGCGGTAGAGAAGATGAGCAAATCGATGTACAACGTGGTGAACCCCGACATGATTGTCGAGAAATACGGAGCCGACACCCTGCGTATGTACGAAATGTTCCTAGGTCCGGTAGAGCAGTCGAAACCTTGGGACACGAACGGCATCGACGGTGTGCACCGCTTCCTGAAGAAACTCTGGAACCTGTTCTACGGGCGTCAGGGCGAATTCCTGCCTGCGGAAGGCGAAGCTACGAAAGAAGAACTGAAGTCTATCCATAAACTGATAAAGAAAGTTACGGGCGACATCGAGGTCTTCTCATACAATACCTCTATCAGTGCCTTCATGATTTGTGTCAATGAACTGACCGCGCTGAAGAGCCGCAACAAGGCAGTGCTGACCGACCTCGTTATCCTGCTTGCCCCCTTCGCGCCTCACCTTGCCGAAGAGCTTTGGGAAGCGTTGGGACATGGCACCACCGTATGCGATGCCCAATGGCCTGCATGGAACGAAGACTACCTGAAGGAAGACACGGTGAAATATACTATCTCTTTCAACGGGAAAGCACGTTTCACCATGGAATTCCCTGCGGATGCCGACAACGACACCATACAGGCAGCGGTAATGGCGGAAGAGCAATCGCAGAAATGGATTGAAGGCAAGACTCCGAAGAAGGTCATCATCGTGCCGAAGAAAATCGTAAACATCGTGTTATAAATAAAAGAAACGCAGATTAACGCAGATTTTCGCAGATTAAAAATAAAAAAAATCTACGTCAATCCGCGTTAATCTGCGTTTAAACCAATTATCTATGGAGTTAGCATTAATCAAGAAGATAAGCCGCGAGTCGAAAGATTACCTTGCCATTACTTTCGGGCTGGTACTCTACGCGCTGGGCTGGGCGATGTTCCTGCTCCCCTACCAGATTACGACGGGAGGCGTGACGGGTATCTCCGCCATTATCTATTACGCCACAGGAGTAGAGATACAAGTATCCTACTTCATTATCAATGCCATATTCTTAGGCTTTGCCCTGAAAATACTGGGACCAAAGTTCAGTGTAAAGACCGTATATGCCATCTTTATGCTGACCTTCCTGCTCTGGCTCTTCCAGTGGCTGCTGAAAGACGATGCCGGACACCTGCCCCAACTCCTCGGACCGGGACAAGACTTCATGGCGTGCGTCATCGGAGCCGGCATGCTTGGATTCGGTATCGGCATCGTGTTCTGCAACAACGGAAGCACGGGCGGCACCGACATCATCGCCTGGATTATCAATAAGTACAAGGACGTGACGCTGGGACGTATGATGATGTACTGCGACATCGTCATCATCTCGTCGTGCTATTTCATCTTCCACGACTGGCGGCGCGTGCTCTTCGGCTTCTGCGTGCTCTTCATCATGAGCATCGTGATTGATTATGTCATCAACAGCGCACGCCAGTCGGTGCAGTTCCTCATCTTCTCGCGCAAGTATGAAGAGATAGCCGAAGGCATCTCCACCCGGATAGACCGCGGTGTCACCCTGCTTGACGGGCAAGGATGGTACAGCAAACAGAATATCAAGGTAGTAGTGGTACTGGCAAAAAAGACCCAGTCGCTCGACATCTTCCGCCTCGTGAAAGACATCGACCCCAACGCTTTCATCTCGCAAAGCAACGTCGTAGGCGTATACGGAGAAGGATTCGACAAGCTGAAAGTGAAATAAAGGAGTTAAGGAGTTAAGTCAATAGTTTTGTTTGTGATTTGTTATCTAAAGTATTGGCTTAACTTCTTAACTCCTTAACTTCTTAACTCCTAAAAAATAAACCCACCAACGCAATGAAAAAGAAACTCGTTTTTGCAACCAACAACGCGCATAAGCTCGAAGAGATACGCGCCATCCTCGGCGACAAGCTGGAGATATTGAGCCTGAACGACATCGATTGTCACGCCGATATTCCTGAAACCGCTGATACCCTCGAAGGAAACGCCCGCCTGAAAGCCGGATACATCTACCAGAACTACGGCATGGATTGCTTTGCCGACGATACGGGACTGGAAGTGGAAGCCCTCGGCGGTGCACCGGGCATCTACTCGGCACGCTATGCCGGAGGCGAAGGACATGACTCGGAAGCCAACATGCGCAAATTGCTTTCCGAAATGGAAGGAAAGGAAAACCGCCGTGCCCGCTTCCGCACCGCCATCTGCCTCATCGAAAGCGGCAAGGAGTACCTGTTCGAAGGCATCGTGCAGGGCAACATCATCGAAGCACGCCGCGGCACCGCAGGCTTCGGCTACGACCCCGTCTTCCAGCCCGAAGGCTACACCGAAACATTTGCCGAAATGGGAAACGAAGAAAAGAATAAAATCAGCCACCGCGCCCGTGCCGTGCAGCAGCTGGTGGAATACTTACGCTCTGAAAACTAAAATGCGGCACCGATGTAGGTGTGTCAATCGCTTCTTGACACCCAATTCCTCCATCGGTGCGCTATCTTTATTAGTGAAGCCTCAGTGGGAATGCAAAGATTCATACAGACATGATAACGAATGGCATTTCACAATACAATCCCTGAACAACACGGTAATAGGACAATCAAGTTATAGGATGAAAAGCGTATGTCTGTTTCTGATAAAATGAAGCCTCCTGTTCGCTTCATGCGAACAGATGGGCTACTACAATAACGGGGAAATGAGCATCACCACGATATTCTGCGACCGTGTTATTCGAATACTTTGAATGTGTAGCCTTGTGCCAACAGCCATTCGATAGCACGGGGTAAGGCATACTTCAGGCGCGGCTCAGACTTGATAGAGTCGTGGAAAGTGATGATGGAACCGTTTCGGACATATTTTTTGACCTTGGCAAGCACTTGCGGACCGGTAAGACGCTTGCTGTAGTCACGGGTGACAAGATCCCACATCACGATGCGGTATTTCTTTTTCAATACATGATATTGCACCCAGCGCATATGGCCATGAGGAGGACGGAAAAGATCTGTATGCAGGTATTCATTTGCCTTGTCGGTATTTGCCAGATAATTCTGGCTCAGATATTCGAAGCCTCGAATATGATTGAAAGTATGGTTCCCGATGCGATGGCCTCGTTCTACTACCATACGGAATTCTTCAGGGTGCTTACGTACGTTATCACCCACCATAAAAAAGGTAGCCTTGATGTTATATTTGTCTAATAAGTCGAGTACCCAAGGTGTGATGTTGGGGATAGGCCCATCATCGAAAGTCAGATAAACAGCTTTTTCATTTTTATCCATACGCCATAAAGCACGTGGATAAATCCATCGAAGCAATAAGGGAGGTTGTTCGATAAGCATAACAGTATTTTGAAAGTAATTAATAGTCAACAATGAATAGTATATAACAGGCTTGTTGCATAACTGTTGCTAACTATTCATTGTTAACTGTTAATTGTTAACTATAAACTATTCATGAGCCGGATTAGCTTTTCCTATACGGTTTTCCAGCAAGCCATATAGCTGGTCGAACTGATGACGGTAGCTAGTTGCCGATTCAAGTGGTTTACCGTTTTCATCCTTCAACTTTTCAAGCGCTTTGCAGACATCGTCTAAGATGGTATAGTGGCGTATGCACTCTTCGTACGAACTGGCCAAACGTATATCGTCAAGGCTCATATACCAAGCAGCATACTCTACCGAATTTTGCGCTAACTGGCAGAGGATATTTTCTGCTTTCCCAGTTTCACCCAGTTTTGCGTAATCATCCGCCATTTCTTTCGAACTGCTGTAGATGTAGTCATGGCGCACCGTAGTGCTCGGAATCACTTTTTCGCAATAATCAAGAACTTCCAATGCCTTGTCGTTCTTGCCTTCTTTTATCAATTGGGAAGCCAATTGAACGAACATACGGCGGTGCGTATCGCACATACGGAGCACGGTTTCATCCAAATAGATATCCGGATTATCAATGCCGCCGAATTTGAACTTGTGCATCAGGTTATCGTACATCTTTTCCGAATCAATACGCCGTCCTAGTTTGGCGTTGTCGAACGGAGTGATGCGGTATGCCAAACCTTCTTGCAGGAAGTTATTAGTCAGGTTCAGATGATTTTCCTGACCCACGGTAATCGCCATATACATCGGACGTTCCCAGTTGGTATTGGCAAGCATTTCCAGCATCATCAGTTCGCTTTTGTATAGTACGCGTTTGCCTTTCAGTGAGATGTGCATATAATCAGGAATCGAATCGGGAGTAAGCATACCCGAACGTTTGATTGCTTCTTTGTCCAGCTTGATGACAATGCTGTCCGTCGGAATCATTTGCAAGCCTTCCTTCGGCGAACGTACCCAATATTTCAGGATATTCTTCAGTTCGTATGGATTGTCACCGAACTCTTTCTTCGCTTCTTCGGGATATTGCTTGTAATAATTGTTGATAGTTTCCATTGCATCGGGACGTACATAAACCGCTTCGTTGTGTCCTTGTACGTAGTCGATACGCTCCCAGTCTATAGGAACGGAAGGTGAGTCGTATGCCGGACGACGCATTTGGTCGATGTACCAATCGGTCTGCAGATAGCTCAAGTTGCATACACGCACATCCGTACGGAAACCTTCGGTCTCTTGATTGTACCACAAGGGGAATGTGTCATTGTCACCGTTGGTGAAAATTATCGGTTTACCATCGGTTTGCACGGAATTTAAATAGTTTTGTCCGAAGTCGCGGCACGTATAACGTCCGCTCCGGTCGTGGTCATCCCATGTCTGGCTTACCATTTGTAAAGGAACAAGCAGACATACCACGCTGGCAAGAATAGCCGATGGTTTCTCGCCTAACTTTTTCTTTAGCCATTCGGCGATAGCTGCTACTCCCAGACCTATCCAGATGGCAAAAGCATAGAAGGAAGCTGCATATGCATAGTCACGTTCACGTGGTTGTTGCGGTGTCTGGTTCAGGTAAAGCACAATGGCAAGTCCCGTCATAAAGAACAGGAAAAATACAATCCAGAACTGCTGGATGCCCCGTTCGCCCCGATAGGCTTGCCAGAACAAGCCGATTAGTCCCAGTATCAAAGGCAAACAATAAAACACGTTGTGCCCCTTATTATTTTTCAAATCGCTTGGCAATAAAGTTTGGTCACCCACCAACATCTTGTCGATGAACGAAATGCCGGTAATCCAGTTGCCGTGCTCGATTTCGCCCTGACCTTGAATATCGTTCTGCCGTCCGGCGAAGTTCCACATAAAGTAACGCCAATACATATAATTCAACTGGTAGATGAAGAAGAACTTGATGTTATCCCATTGGGTAGGTATCTTCACCATCAGCATTTCCCCACACTGGTCGTATGGGACCTGACGACCTTCTACACCTCCTAACCAACTTTCGTAGGCCGCTGCATGATCCGAACTATACATGCGAGGGAATATCATGTTTTGTGCATACTTGTATTCGCTCTTGTGGCGTACGATTTCATAACTGTCTTTCTCGTCCGGACGCTCTTTTTCTTTACGCTGATAGACAGGTGCACCTTCTGTCATGGCATATACACAGCCCCCATCGACTTCTTCGAGTGCCATTTTCGAAGCATACGTCTGTCCGTAGAAAAGTGGGCGCGTACCGTATTGTTCACGTCCCAAGTATTCGCCCAAGGTAAAAATGTCTTCAGGTGAATTCTGATCCATCGGCGTATTTGCCGATGAACGGATAACGATAACGGCGTATGAAGAATATCCCACCACCATCATCATCATGCAAAGCAAGGAAGTATTAAGCGTGCGGGCACTGACTTGATATTTTTCAGGAAGTTTGGCAAACAGGTACAATGCCAGAACCGCCAGTACGATAATGCCGATAAGCACACTGCTCCATCCATGTCCGTAGAAGGGGATACCCAACAATCCTACAGTGGTAAGGAAAGAAATGTTCATCCGTTTCCGGCTACGTACGGTATAGCTTTCGTATACACCCCATATAAGGCTGGCCGCCAAAAGGATGATATAAATAATAAGTCCGGTATTGAACGAGAATCCCAAACTGTTGACAAACAGCAGTTCGAACCAACCACCTATTTTCACGATGCCCGGTACGATACCATAAAGTACTACGGCTATCAGTATCATCGAACCAACCAGTGCCATCAAGCTTCCTTTCAGGTTGGCATTGGGATTCTTTTTATAATAATATACCAGTACAATGGCGGGAATACAAAGCAAGTTCAGCAAGTGGACTCCGATTGACAAACCCGTCAGATAGGCTATCAGGATAAGCCAACGGTCACTGTGAGCTTCGTGAGCACGGTTTTCCCATTTCAGAATCAACCAGAACACTACGGCGGTAAAGAGACTGGAGTAAGCATATACTTCACCTTCTACGGCACTGAACCAGAAAGTATCGCTCCATGTATAAGCCAGTGCACCCACCAGTCCCGCACCCATGATGGCAATAAGCTTACCGGTTGTCATTTCTTTTTCTTCGGGACAAATCAGTTTTTTAGTAAGGTGCGTAATGCTCCAGAACAGGAACAGGATACATGCTGCACTCATCAATGCGCTCATGATATTTACCATGATCGCCACTTGCGATGGGTCGCTGGCAAACTGGCTGAACAAGTTGGCTGTCAGCATAAAAAAAGGTGCGCCAGGGGGATGGCCTACTTCCAGTTTGTATCCGGTGGTGATAAACTCGGGACAATCCCAAAAGCTGGCAGTAGGTTCGATAGTCATGCAGTAAGTAAATGCTGCAACAAGGAAAGCGAACCAGCCTACCAGATTGTTGATCTTGTTGTACTGTTTCATTCTTAAGGTTTCATTTTTGTATAATTGCCGCAAAGATAGTGAATTTCACCGCAGGGCAGGTAAGAGTAGGATAGTTTTTCGTTTTTTTATAGAAACTGTTTTGAATTTATCGCTTGGCGATTTAGAATGATTCCCAAACACACCTGATCACGCCCGAAAACGGCACATTAAGCCTAAACACTTTTTATGAATGCCCGCAATTAGTCAATCCGCCGGAGCTGAAATACTGTATTTGCCGATGTAGTATATATTCATTTTTCAGGGGGATGTATTGACTGTTTGCGGACATTCATTTTTTATATTTTTCTTCTGGATTTCTCCGTGCATTCTGTGTAGTGTTCCGTATTCAATGATAATATCAACGAAATGTATAACATCATATCGAGCAAAGTACAATCTTATCAGAATGGCGGTTGGGGCTATGAAACGTCAGGATTATCTGCTCCGGCACTATCTGCTTTCGGCAATGTCAGTTTAAGCATCGCATACCCCAGGATGCCTGCCAATACCGTACCTGCCAGCACTCCTAACTTTGCCTGGCCCAGCAATACCTCATCAGTTGCCCCAAAGGAAAGATTGGCAATAAAAAGCGAAACGGTAAAGCCAATACCGCCTAATAATGCCACTCCCGCTGTATTCCGCCAGTTCATCCCTTGCGGCAAAGAAGTGACACGCAAGCGTACAGCCAACCACGTAAAGGAATAAATCCCCACAAACTTACCCACTACCAAACCTAATACTACGGCATACGTCACTATGCCGGCTATCTCTCCGCCTCCTCCCGAAAGCGTAATGCCTGCATTGGCAAAGGCGAAAAGTGGCATAATCAGGTAGTTCACCATTCCATGCATACGGTCTTCCATAAACTGGAGAGGCGAAATCACCTTGTCGGAAGCCGACTCAATACTCTTTAATGCATCTATCTGATTCGGAGTAAGAAGAATACTGCTCTTGTCGAAATGCGGGAATTCGGCAATGTTCTCACGGATGCGCGTGATGTATTTCTTCACGTTCAGGCACGGGATGGAAGGAATCGTGAACGCCACCAGCACACCTGCAATCGTAGCATGCACGCCCGACTGAAGGAAAAGATACCACACCGCAATACCTGCCACGCAATAAAACGTGCGCGACATAACCTGCATCCGGTTAGCTATCAGCAGGATAATAAGAACCGCAACTGCAGCCAGCAAATATCCTCCAGCCAAATGAGACGTATAGCAAAAGGCGATAACCAGAATGCCTCCAATGTCATCGACCACGGCAAAGGCGGTCAGGAAAATCTTCAGGCTCAGGGGAACACGCTTGCCGAACAGGCTCAACACACCCAAGGAAAATGCGATATCAGTCGCCATGGGTATTGCCAGGCCTCCTTCGGCAGGCGTTCCGGCGGTCATCGCAAAGTAAATTGCCACGGGGACAATCATCCCTCCCACCGCCGCGATGATGGGAAGCAACGCCTGGCGCAGGCTGGAAAGTTCGCCTACCAGCACTTCACGCTTGATTTCCAGTCCCACGGAAAAGAAGAATACCGCCATCAAGGCATCGTTGATGAACGCCATCAGCGTCAGAGGTTCACCGTGATGGCTGAACAGGTTGAATCCGCCTACCTGTAAAGCTACAGGATAATTCCAAAAGGCATGGTAAGCTTCCGCCCATGGCGAATTGGCTATTACCATTGCCAGCACGGCTACAACCATCAGCACCATACCACCATTGACACGATGTTTCAAAAAGCTCAAGAATGCATAATCGAAAGTCTTCATCATCGGATTACTCATAAAATTTACTGTTTTATTGTGTAAAAAATAAGAAACGCATGACTGCCTTGCTTGTAAGATTATTAATCTTCATGCCGAAAGATTATTAATCTTCACGCTGTAAGATTATTAATCTTACAACCGATGCAGCTATATGCCGGAGAGAACAATGCTTGCTTGTCATGCCGGATTTGTAATCATGAGTGGCACTGACAACAGGAGCGACACCGGCAGTGTGCATTCCATATTAAAGTACAATTTCACACCATTCAAAGTATAAAACAAAAATACGCCTTATTTTGTTTAGCTGCAAATGGGAATAGCGTAAACAATGAGAAGCTGTTTTGAATTTCTCCAAAAAGTTTTTCTTGGTTTGATGTATCCGTTTTCGTGCGTGCTTTGGGCGATTTTTTTGTCCTTTTCGCTCCTGTTCTTTGTCAGATAGCCCGCTATCTTCCTCATCACAGAAGCGAAAATGCCTCAAAAACTCATCCCAAATCATCGCACGATAAATTCAAAACAGCTTCTGAAAAAATGGAATTTATTATCCAACATTTCGTAGAGTACGCATTCTTTTCTGTTTTGTTCGCATATCTGAACAAGATTCTGTATTTTTGCAACACAAACAAGAAACAGACACATGAAAACGTACATCATTTTTTTACTTATCCTATTGTTTACCGCGTGTGGAGGACGTAAAACGCAGAAGCCTGCCGAGGAGAAACCGATACTTACCGTCAGTATCGAACCCTTGCGTTATTTTGCTGAATCCATTGCGGGCGAGCATTTCCATATAATCTGTATGGTACCCGAAGGCAGTAGCCCGGAAACTTACGATCCTACTCCACAACAATTGGTCGAACTGAGCCGAAGCCGCGCCTTCCTGCGTGCCGGATACATCGGCTATGAACTCGCCTGGGCTGATAAATTAAAGCAAAATGCCCCAAACGTCCCTTTTTTTAACTTATCGGATGGCGTTACCCTGATACACGAAGAAGAAAAAACAGAGCATCCCCATGCAGGAGGTGTCGAGCCGCATACATGGAGTTCCATCAGTAATGCTTATACAATATCAGCCAACATTTGCCGGGCACTTTGCCAAATAGACCCGGAAAATAAAGAATATTATATGACCCGCATGACCCGGCTGGGTACTAGGCTAAAGCAGATAGACGAAAAAATATTGGCTTACCTGAACGGCGGTGAACGCACGTTCTTGATTTACCATCCTGCACTCTCTTATTTCGCACGCGATTATGGATTGACACAAATCAGCATCGAAGAAGGAGGCAAAGAACCTTCGCCCGCCCAACTGAAGACATTAATCAACCGATGTAAAAAAGAAAATGTACGGACCATCTTCGTACAAAAAGAGTTTGATACGCGCAATGCGGAAGCAATAGCCCGTGAACTGAACTTGTCCCTTATCCGAATCAACCCGCTGAGCTACAGATGGGAAGAAGAAATGTTGCGTATAGCTCGCACGTTATCCAAATCCGATGAAATGCCATGACAGTTTCATTTCCTCTTATCCAATTAGAACATATCTGTGCCGCCTATGACCGCAAACCAGTGTTGGAAGATATAAACCTTACTGTCTGCGAACAAGACTTCATTGGCATCATAGGACCCAATGGAGGCGGAAAGACAACGCTGGTCAAACTCATTTTGGGATTGCTTCATCCTCTGTCGGGAAGTATTCGTTTTTATCAGAATGGCAAAGAGACCTCCGAACTCAGCATGGGCTACTTGCCACAATATACCTCGATAGATAAAAAATTTCCCATATCGGTATACGATGTGATACTTTCCGGCCTAAACAAGCAGAAATCCCTCTTCCGTTCCTTCACAAAAGCGCAACATGAAAAAGTGCGTGCCATGCTCTCCCGCGTGGGACTGGAAGGATTAGAGCAACGTCCTATCGGGCAACTGAGTGGCGGACAACTGCAACGTGCCTTGCTGGGACGTGCCTTGGTCTCGAATCCGCAAATTTTAATATTAGATGAACCGAATACATATATTGACAAGCGATTCGAAACACATCTTTATACACTGCTGGAAGAAATCAACCGCGAACACGCCATTATCTTAGTAAGCCACGACATAAATACAGTGCTTCAACATGCTCAAAATATAGCCTGTGTAAATCACACCCTCGATTATTTGCCAATCAAGGAAGTGACTGGAAAATGGATAGAAGAACATTTCGACCGATAACAATCCATAAAATCAATAAAACAAGGATTTTTAACAATGGGGAAATAAGGAATATACAAGAAATACTCTTATCTTTGCACGCAGAAAGGGGCATTAGCTCATCTGGCTAGAGTGCGACACTGGCAGTGTCGAGGTGACCGGTTCGAGTCCGGTATGCTCCACACATAAAGAGACAATTTCAAAATAAGAATTGAAATTGCCTCTTTTTTATGTTTGCCCGGCACGAATGTTCTCTCTACCGGTACCTGTCTGTAACATTTCCAGATTTTCCTTTGCGGATAAACAAAAAACGCTTCACAACCTGTCAGTCATGAAGCGTCTTTCGTACCCGAAGCGGGACTTGAACCCGCACAGCCATCACTGGCCAAGGGATTTTAAGTCCCTCGTGTCTACCGATTCCACCATCCGGGCATCCTATTCAAAGAACAAGAGCGGAAAACGAGACTCGAACTCGCGACCCCAACCTTGGCAAGGTTGTGCTCTACCAACTGAGCTATTTCCGCGTTTACGGGTGCAAATGTAGGGAGTTTTATTTTACACTCCAAACATTTTCCGTATTTTCTTTCAAGATGTTTGTTCTTTTCACGTTATTCACCACAGAGGACACAGGGATTTTCAGTTGTCATTTGTACGCGATAAACAGTAGGGGCGTAATTCACCTTTATTAATCTGTGCAATCTGTGGTGAAAAGAACAGACTCAACGCCCCAATAAGGCTTTCTCGGCTTGGGCGACACGCTCGAAATCGAAACCATCCATAACCTGGGCCATCAGGGCTTCGATTTTATCGTTGCATAAGTTCCCGATGCTTCCGGCGTGGGTGTGATGCACCTCCTTGGCATGAGTGAACTTGCCTGCCTCTATATCCAGCCCTACCTTCTTATAGGCATCACGGAAAGGCATGCCCTCCGCTGCCAGACGGTTGACCTCTTCTACGCTGAACATATACAGGTATTTATCGTCATCCAGGATGTGTTCGTTCACCTTGATACGCTCCATGATGTATGCCGACATCCGCAAGCAGTCCAAGAGTTCCTCGAATGCGGGGAGGAAGACTTCCTTGATAATCTGCAAGTCGCGGAAATAGCCCGAAGGCAGGTTGTTCATAATCATCATAATCTGCTGGGGCAAAGACTGGATTTTATTGCATTTGGCACGGGTCAGTTCGAACACATCGGGGTTCTTCTTGTGCGGCATGATGCTGGAACCCGTGGTGCATTCGTCGGGAAGCTTGACGAAACCAAAGTTCTGGCAACTGAACATACAGGCATCGAATGCCATCTTCGATACGGTTCCGGCAATGCTTGCCAAGGCAAAGGCAACGTTGCGCTCCATCTTACCACGTCCCATCTGTGCATAAACCACGTTGTAATTCATTGAGTCGAAACCGAGCAGGCGGGTGGTCATCTCACGGTCCAAGGGGAACGAAGAGCCGTATCCGGCGGCAGATCCGAGCGGATTGCGGTTGCACATCTTATAAGCGGCTTGCAGGAACAGCATATCATCGACCAGGCTTTCGGCATATGCGCCAAACCAAAGTCCGAAAGAAGAAGGCATGGCGATTTGCAAATGGGTATAGCCCGGCATCAGAATGTCTTTGTAGCGGTTGCTTTGCGCAATCAGAACACGGAAGAGCGTCTCGACCGCCTCAGCTACCTGCTTCAATTGCTCACGGGTAAAGAGTTTCAAGTCCACCAATACCTGGTCGTTCCGCGAACGCCCGCTATGTATCTTCTTGCCTACATCGCCCAGTTTACGGGTGAGCATGAGTTCCACTTGCGAATGTACATCCTCGATGCCTTCTTCAATCACAAACTCACCTTTCTCTGCGGTTGCGTAGATTTGCTTTAACTCTTCCAACAGGACCTTCAGTTCGTCGGGCTTCAGCAGGCCGATGCTTTCGAGCATCGTGATATGCGCCATTGAGCCCAACACATCGTGCTTTGCCAGGTAAAGGTCCAGTTCACGGTCGCGTCCTACGGTAAAGCGGTCGATTTCCGCATTTACCTGTACATTCTTTTCCCAAAGTTTTTGTCCCATACGTTATTAAGTTTTTGAGTTCTTGAGTTTGTAAGTTTTTTGAGTTCTTGAGCTTTTAAGTTCCTGAGTTGAAACATACACAAAACACTCCAAACTTAAAAACTCAAGAACTTACAAACTCAATAAGGAATCATCGCAAGCATATCTGCCAGTTTTTCTACCCCTTCTTGCAAAGGCTTCGACACCATGGCTTTCATAAAGGCGTTCACTTCGGCACGGATAGTCACCTTCATCTTGGCTTCCGCTTCGCCTTCCGGAAGGATTTGTATCCACAAGTTCATCGGGATAGGTGTCTTGTCGCCTTCAAACTTGATGCACTTCATCGGCTCGCGTTCCACGATACGGAGCGTAAGGCTGATGCCTTGCACTTTCAAGGTCAGCGAATCCTGGTCGAAAACCAAGTCTTCCACCTTTCCGGGGAATTTTTCTTTCAGTTCGCCCAGCTTCTCACGCACCGAGGCAAGATTGTTTAAGTCAGCCAGTTTTGTATAGACCCGTTCCTGTGTATACGGAACATGTTTCACACTGCTTTCAAATTGTACCATACATTGTATCTAATTGAACACAGAATATTATTTACGATTTTACTATTTACAATTTACTATTTCGATGAATTATAGCAGAACAAAATCGGTTTGCGAAAAATACCGCATGCAGCAGAGACGCCACAATGTGACGTCTCTACTAAAAACAGACTATATTTTCGCATTCTGTTTCTGACTGACTATTATAGTAAATAGTAAATCGTAAAGTCGTAAACAATTTTCATGCTTTATTTATTTTCCCGTCCAATGTGCCGGGTCTTTTCTCCATGCCTGAAGGATAGGAATATCCTGCTCATCGATGTAATTGGTTTTCAAGGCTGCATCCAATACCGCATTGTAATTGGTCAAGGTAACCAGTTCCACTTTTGCCTCTTTGAATGCTTCTGCAGAAACATCGAATCCGTATGTGAACGAAGCCACCATGCCGATGACGTTGCATCCGTTCTGGCGGATAGCGTTTACGGCTTTCAGGCTGCTTCCGCCTGTAGATATCAAGTCTTCTACCACTACGACCTTCATACCCGGACGAAGCTCGCCCTCAATCAGGTTTTCCAGACCGTGGTCTTTGGGGCTCGAACGTACATAGACGAACGGGAGGTTCAGTTCCTCTGCCACCAATGCGCCTTGGGGAATGGCTCCTGTAGCTACACCCGCTATTGCATCCACTTCTCCAAACCGTTCCATAATGATACGGCACAACTCCAACTTGACAAAATTGCGCAAGGCAGGATAAGACAATGTCTTGCGGTTGTCACAATAAATAGGGGATTTCCAACCCGATGCCCATGTGAAAGGGTTCGCAGGCTGAATCTTTACAGCTTTTACCTTCAACAATTTTTCTGCAAATAATCTTTCCAAAGCTTTCATAACTTTATTTATCTGATAAATAACGATGCAAAAATATGCAAAACATACGTGAATATGAAATATATAGGGATTTTTTTAATAAAAAGTTAGTAAACTTTCATTTTGTCCACGCCAAAGTGACAATACTGATACGAATGTCTCCGATGGCCGACAAGGCATCAGCACACGCCACCAGCGTAGCTCCGGTAGTAAGTACATCATCGACCAGCAGGATATGTTTCCCTGCCAAAGATGCTGCATCTGCAGTAGCACAAAACAACTCCTGCACATTCAGCCAGCGGGCATAACCGCTCTTATGGGTCTGAGTGGCATTATTCCGAAGACGGTAAATGGCATTCCGGCATACAGGCAAGCCTGTCTTTTCGGCTATGCCGCGCGCCAGAAGCTCACTCTGATTGTATCCCCTCTTTCTTTCACGGGTGCGGAACAAAGGCACAGGAAGCAAGCAATCAATCCCGTCGAAAAAACCTGTAGGCAACAACTCACTCCCTATCCACTCGCCCATCTTTACACAAAGTCTTCGCTGGCCATCATATTTCATCGCATACAAAATATGTGCCACCGTTCCTCCCTTGGCATAATAGAAAAGCGAAGATGCACGTTCTATCGGGAATCGTCCCCAAAAACATTGCTCCATCTCATTTCCTACCTTATTATATAAATGAGTATAAGGCAGCGAAGATGCACAACGAAGGCACACTCCTTCCTCGCCTGACAACAGACGGTTCCCGCACGCCACACAAAGACGAGGGAAAAAGAAATCGCGCAAGTCAGTCCATAAACTCATCTTCTGACACCTGATGGACGTAACGCTTGATTTCGTCTACCGTATACCCTTTTGTCACGGCATAGCGAAGCAACTTCATGGCTCGTTCGTACTCGGTCTTTCCTGTTACCGACTTCCGCTTTTGGGCAAGCACTTCGCGCAAGATGCGGCTATATTCCTCATCGTCTATCTCTTCAAGCCCCGCCGATATATCATCGGAAGGCAAGTGTTTCATCCGCAATGCCTGGATTATCTTGTTTCTCCCCCAGCGTGCGAAGCGATATTTATCGCGCACGAAAGCTTTGCAATAGCGGCGGGTATCGATGAAACGGTCTTGTTGAAGCATAGCAAGGATGCGGGCATTTTCTTCTTCAGTAGCTCCCCATTGCTCCAGCTTCTGCGCCACTTCTTCCGGACAACGCTCGGTCCGCACACAATAAGCCTCAGCCTTATTCTTCAATTCGCTTTCAGTATAAATCTTCATGGTCTTTCCGCTTTTACCATACGGTCGTTGCCCGAAAGGTCTTTCCGCAACTCTACGTTCCGATATCCCATGCTTCGGAGTAATTCCACCGTTTCACGCCCGTATGCCTGATTGATTTCATAATATAAAACGCCACTGGAAGACAAATGTTTACTTCCCAGTTCTGCTATTTTCCGGTAAAACAACAAAGGGTCGTTATCGGGAACAAACAAAGCAAGCCCCGGTTCCCAGTCGAGCACATTCCTATCCATACTTGCCTTCTCCTGCTCACGAATATAAGGAGGATTGCTCACCCATATATCTGCATCGGGCATCGCAACTATATGCGAGAGCACATCCACCCGGACGCACTCCACATTCACCCCATTGCGTGCAACGTTCCTCCTTGCTACGGCAAGAGCTGCTTCAGATACATCCCATGCCAGCACCGAAGAACGAGGTAACAACCGTGCCAACGACACCGCGATGCAACCACTTCCCGTACCGATGTCCAACACCCGCAAACCCTCCTGTGAAGCATAATCGCGGGCTATCCATTCCACCAGCTCGGCGGTTTCGGGACGGGGAACCAGCACGTCATGCGTCACATAAAAAGGATGTCCAAGGAAAAAAGTTTCACCGGTAATGTACTGAAAAGGCTCGAAACGCTTCAAACGGGAAAGAATATCTTCAAGCTTCTCGCGTTCTTTCGTTGAAAAATTCCTATCTTTGCCCGCGTACAAATCAACGGCAGAAAATCCGAACACATCGGTCAGGATTCCTTTGGCCAACGCTTTCACTTCCAAGTCTGGATACAGGCCCGAAAGCGACTGTATAATATAGGTATATAAAGGATGCATAATGCCACAAAGGTACAAAAAGAAAAAAACATACGCTTATGACTACAGACGAAAAATACATAAGCCGCTGCATTCAGTTGGCAAAGAACGGATTATGCAACACGCCTCCCAATCCGATGGTAGGAGCCGTCATCGTACACCAAGGCAAGATTATCGGCGAAGGATACCATGCCCGTTGCGGTGAGGGTCATGCCGAAGTAAATGCCATTGCCTCGGTGAAGGACGAAAGCCTGCTCCACGATTCTACCCTTTATGTCAGCCTGGAACCTTGTTCCCATTACGGGAAGACTCCTCCGTGCGCCGACCTGATTATCCGCAAAGGTATTCCCCGTGTAGTAGTAGGATGCATTGACCCCTTCTCGCTGGTATCGGGAAGAGGTATCCGAAAACTCAGAGATGCCGGCATCGAAGTCAAGACCGGAGTGCTGGAACAAGAATGCCGGGACCTGATTAAGCGTTTTGTGACATTCAACCAGCAAAAACGTCCTTACATTACCCTGAAATGGGCACAATCGGCCGACGGATTCATCGATACCATACGTCAGGAAGGAAAAGCGGTGCGGCTTTCTTCCCCACTCACATCGGCATACGTGCACAAACTACGTGCCGAACATCAGGCAATACTGGTGGGAAGACGCACTGCCCTGCTCGACAATCCTTCACTCACTACCCGCGAATGGTATGGCAAGCATCCCCTACGGCTGGTAATCGACCGCCATCTCTCACTCCCGTCTTCCCTGCACCTGTTCGACGGAAGTACCCCCACGTGGGTGTTCACTTCAGTACCCCAGACAGGAAAGGCCAACCTGACTTTCATTCCTCTCGACTTTGACAAAGACATTCTGCCCCAGATCGCCCGTATCTTATACGAGCATAAAATCCAATCTCTGCTGGTAGAAGGCGGGAACCGGTTGCTCCAGTCCTTCCTTGATGCAGGATTATGGGACGAAACGTATGCCGAACATGTCCCCACCATATTGGGGGAAGGAGTACAGGCACCGTCCATTCCCTGCGGTTTCCCATGCTCTTTCCTGCCAAGAGACCGGTCTGTGATAGCGCACTATGTCAACCGGTACGACAAATTGCCTGATTCGCAGATAAAAAAGTAAAGTTTATCCATAATTTTATATAAAACTTGATATAAAAGTTCCAAGTGGAAAAAAAACTTTCTACTTTTGCAACTTGTAATGCAAAGAATATACTAATAATGAAAATAAGATTTTTATCCATATTATTAGCAAGCCTGGCTTTAGCTACATTCTCAATGACATCTTGCCTGAATGATGATACAATAGAAGTAACCTATACCAACGAAACGAGCATCATCCATTTCTCGGTAGGGACACTATGGATGCAAAAAACCGGACAGGCTCAAGACGGAAGCGATTCCTTGTATATGGATACGTTGTCTATGTCGAATTATCCTTTCACCATCGACCAGCTGAACCGGACTATCGAAAATAAAGACTCGCTTCCGGTAGGGACCGACATTTCAAGAGTCGTTACCAACATCAATGCCGATTCTCCCTATATAGTATATGGCAAAATAGACTCGTTAGGTACCGAACCTGTAGATACGCTTTGGACCAATACCGACTCCATTAATTTTGCGGTGGCTCCTAGCGAAGGACTGACTTTCAAGGTTATGTCCTACAGCGGACGGATGGGAAAAGCCTACCACATAAAAATCAATGTACACCAGCAAGTGCCCGACTCGCTGACATGGGACGAAGAAGCCTCACAACAAGCTTTCGTATCACAGAGCCTGACCCGCCAGAAAGCGGTATACACAGACGGACGTATCTACGTATTCGGACAAGACGGGGATACACCTGTCATCGAATATACTACGGTCAGTACCAACGGACAGGCAGACGGCTGGATTGCCCTCGACAATGTTCCGCAAGAAACCGACTCTTATTCGGCAATGGTATGGAACGGCACGGTTTATTTCCTTGCCGACGGTACCTTGTACGAACTTTCCGGTAATGTTATCCAGCCTTCCTCCCTTCCTGCACCAGCATATCGCCTGAAGCAACTCCTGGCAAATGCCACTACGGCAAGCGGACTTTCTTACCTGTATGCCTACACCGAAGACAACCGGTGTGTGACCTACAACGGCACATCGTGGAGCGAAGACAGAGAAGGGAGCATTTTCCCTGACGTAAACCAACGTTTCTCGTTTGCGTCATTACCTGTTTCCTATAATTCCACCCTGACACGCGCCGTCGTATTCGGATTCCATCCCGATGCACTAGGGAATGAGTTCGGATTTGCAGCCAGCCGGCTAAATTCTGAAAACGATTGGATTGCTTACGACTATGCACAGGCCGATACTTTCTATTGTCCGAACATCGCCGACGGAACAATGATTTATTACGACAAGAAACTATATGCTTTCGGAGGATTCATCAACAGCCTTCCGCATAAAGAATACCGGCACCCGTTCAACACGTTCTTCGAGTCGACCGACAATGGTCTCTCTTGGAAACCTGTGACACGCTATGTCCGCTTCCCAAAGTCAGATTCATTCAGGCAAAAATACGAAGAAGGAGAATCACTGGGTGAAGGAAGCTACTCGTGTGTAGTAGATGAGAACAACTTTATTTGGATTATCTGGCACAACGGATATATGAGCAGAGGACGAATCAACCGGCTGGGATTCCTTCCCAAATGGTAGAAAAACGTAAAGCATCATGACATCATACAAGGACTTAATAGACAAATCACGGATTCCGGCACACATTGCCATCATTATGGACGGTAACGGGCGATGGGCTAAACAACGCGGTCATGCCCGCTCGTTCGGGCATCAGGCAGGTGCCGAAACAGTACATGTCATTGCAGAAGAAGCTGCACGGCTGGGAGTGAAATACCTGACACTTTACACCTTCTCTACCGAAAACTGGAAACGGCCTGCCGAAGAAGTGTCTGCCCTGATGGCTCTCCTTATGGATTCCATTGAGGAAGAGACGCTGATGAAGAACAACATCCGTTTCCGCATCATCGGCGAAAAGGACAAGTTACCCGTCAATGTGGCCGAACGCCTGCAACAATGCATCAAACGCACATCGGTCAATACAGGCATGTGCCTGGTACTGGCTCTCAGTTATTCATCGAAATGGGAGCTGACCGAAGCCGTCAAACAGATAGCGGCACAAGTGGCGTGCCAGAAACTTGCCGTCGATGAAATAACCGACAAGACCATTAACCAGTATCTGGCAACCAGTTTTATGCCCGACCCAGACCTGCTGATACGTACAGGAGGCGAAATAAGGCTCAGCAATTACCTGTTATGGCAATGTGCTTATTCTGAACTTTATTTTTGCGACACCTACTGGCCCGACTTCAAAGCAGAAGAATTTTGCAAAGCAATATACGATTATCAACAAAGAGAACGCCGTTTTGGCAAAACAAGTGAACAATTATTGAAACCCTAAAAAAGATGCGATACAGTTTTTTTCTTACTCTATTGGTATTGATATGTTTCAGCTTTCCGGCTATCGGACATGCACAAGAAAACAACGTGCAGGAAGGTCAGACAGATGAAGAGGACGGCTCTGCCTCTTTACACCACGATACACCACAGCCGGCAGAGCAATCGGAGACACCAGAGAACCAACCAGTCATTTTATATAACGGGACTCCCAAGAAATATGAAATAGCCGACATCAAGGTGGAGGGAGTGAAAAACTACGAGGATTATGTATTGATCGGCATCTCCGGACTTGCCGTTGGGCAGACCATTACCGTGCCGGGCGATGATATCACCGATGCCGTCAAGCGGTATTGGCGCCACGGATTGTTTTCGGATGTCCGTATTTCGGCAGATAAGATAGAAGGAAATAAAATCTGGATCCGCATCGAACTGACCCAGCGTCCGCGTATCGCCGACATCCATTTCAATGGTATCAAGAAAGGCGAGCGTGAAGACTTGCAAAACAAGCTCGGCAATATGGTGAAAGGTATGCAGATTACGCCCAATATGGTAGACCGTGCCAAAATCATCATCAAGAAATACTTTGATGAGAAAGGGTTTAAAAATGCCGAAATCAACATTATCGAACGCGAAGCCCCCAATGACAAGGAGCAGGTGTATGTTGATGTAAACATTGACAAGAAAGAAAAGGTAAAAGTCCACAAAATCACGATTGACGGCAATACGGTACTGACAGACAAGAAGTTAAAGCGTGTGATGAAAAAGACCAATGAAAAAGGTAAGCTCATCAACCTGTTCCGCACCAAGAAATTCATCGATGAACGTTACGAAGAAGATAAGCAGAAAATCATCGAAAAATACAACGAACTGGGCTATCGCGATGCTGTCATCGAAGTGGACAGCGTATCACCTTACGATGAAAAGACGGTAGATGTCTATATGAAAATATATGAAGGCAACAAATATTACCTACGCAACATTACGTGGGTGGGAAATACCGTTTACCCCTCTGACCTGCTGAACGAACAATTGCAGATGAAGCACGGTGACGTATACAACCAGAAGTTGCTGGACGACCGTCTTTCGAACGATGAAGATGCCATCAAGAACAATTATTATAACCGTGGTTACGTGTTCTCGAACATCGACCCCGTAGAAGTGAATATTGATGGTGACTCCATCGACCTTGAAATGCGTGTAATGGAAGGTCCGCAGGCAAGCATCAGCCATGTACGTATCAATGGTAACGACCGTTTGTACGAAAACGTCATCCGGCGTGAACTTCGTACCCGTCCTGGAGACTTGTTCAGTAAGGAAGCCTTGGAACGTTCATACCGTGAAATCGCTCAAATGGGGCACTTCAATCCTGAAACCATCAACCCACAGGTACAACCCAATTACGAAGATGGTACGGTGGACATCAATTGGGGGTTGGAATCGAAGGCAAACGACCAGGTAGAGTTCTCAGCAGGATGGGGACAGACAGGTATTATCGGTAAGCTGAGCTTGAAATTCACCAATTTCTCGTTCGCTAACCTGTTCCGTAAGAACGACAATTTCCGTGGATTCCTGCCGCAAGGTGACGGACAGACCCTTACCATCAGTGGCCAGACCAACGGACAATATTATCAGGCATACAGTATCTCGTTCCTTGACCCATGGTTTGGCGGTAAGCGCCCGAACTCACTTTCAGTATCCGCATTCTATTCTGTACAGACCGATATCAGCAGCCAGTATTACAACTCGGCTTACATGAACAACTACTACAATTATCTGTACGGATGGGGATACGGCAACTATGGCTATTATGACAATTACGAATCTTACTACGACCCTGACCGTTCCATCAAGATGTTCGGGTTCTCGGTAGGATGGGGAAAACGCTTGCGCTGGCCCGATGACTATTTCACGTTCATGGCAGAATTGTCCTACCAGCGCTTTATGCTGAAAGATTGGAGTTACCTGTATATCCGGTTGAACAACGGGGAATACATGAATACAGGTAATTGCAACAGCTTGAGCTTGAACCTGACTTTGTCGCGTAACTCTACCGACAATCCCATTTTCCCACGCCGTGGTTCCGAGTTTACCGCTTCGTTGCAAATCACGCCGCCTTACTCGCTCTTCAGCAACAAAGACTATTCTACTTACGGAAGAGACAACTACGACGAGGCAGCAAGTATGTTTAAATGGATTGAATACCACAAGTGGAAATTCAAATCGAAGACTTATACCGCTTTGATGGATATCCAGAAGTGTCCGGTCATCATGACCCGTGCTGAATTTGGTATCTTAGGACACTTCAACCGTTATAAGCGCTCTCCGTTCGAAACCTTCTATGTCGGAGGTGACGGTATGACAGGATACAGTTACAACTACGCATCCGAAACCATCGCCCTACGTGGATATGAGAACGGTTCGTTGACCCCCTACGGAAGCGAAGGATATGCTTATATCCGTCTGGGAGCTGAACTCCGCTACCCGCTGATGTTGGAAAACTCTACCAGCATCTATGCCTTGGGATTTGTAGAAGCCGGAAATGCATGGACGGATGTAGCAGACTTCAATCCGTTCAAGCTGAAACGTTCTGCCGGAGTCGGTGTACGTATCTTCCTGCCGATGATTGGTATGATGGGTATCGACTGGGCATACGGTTTCGACAAGATCAACGGCTCTACGCAATACAGTGGAAGCCAGTTCCACTTTATTATCGGACAAGAATTTTAACCTAAAGACCCAAAGATATGAAAAGATTGATTTTCTCTGCAGCACTGCTTGTGATAAGCCTCTGCGCGGCACAGGCACAGAAATTCGCGTTGATAGACATGGAATTTATCTTGAAACATATCCCTGCCTATGAACAGGCAAACCAGCAAATGGAATCGCTGTCCCAACAATGGCAAAGCGAAATAGAAGCCAAGAGCAACGAAGCCAAAGCCTTGTATGAGGCTTACCAGAAAGATGCCGCTACGCTGACCGATGCACAACGTACTGCAAAAGAAGAAGCAGTTGTGGCAAAAGAAAAAGAAGCAGCCGAACTCCGGCAAAAATATTTCGGTCCTCAAGGCGAAATGATGAAGAAACAACGGGAACTTGTCGCTCCTATCCAAGACAACATTTATAATGCTGTTAAAGACATTGCTATGGAGCAGAATTACGATGCAGTTATTGACCGCGCCTCGGCACAAAGTATGATTTTTGCCTCTCCGCGCATTGATATCAGCAATGAAGTGCTCTCACGCTTAGGATATTCAAATTAATTTTATACATTTGCAGCCGTTCTCTTACGAGAACCGCAACAGGAACAAAAACAATAAATTAAAAACTAATAGAAAATCAAGATTATGTTGAAAAGAATTGCTTTATTATTGTTGCTCGTCGCTCCGATGAGCTTGTTCGCGCAAAAGTTCGCGCATTTTAAGTCTATGGACATCATCCCGGTAATGCCGGAATATGCCAAAGCCCAAACTGATATTCAAGCTTTGCAGAAACAGTACGAAGACGAAATCAAACGTGCTTCAGACGAGTTCAGCAAAAAATTTGCAGAATACCAACAAGAACAAAAGACACTTCCGCAAAACATCCAGGAACGCCGCCAGAAAGAATTACAGGAAATGCAGGAAAAAGGCATACAGTTTCAGCAGGAAGCACAGCAGCAGCTGCAAAAAGCTTATACTGATATGATGGATCCGATTTACAAGAAACTGGAAGATGCAGTAAAAGCTATCGGTGCAGCTGGCGGATACACCTACGTTTTCGACCTGAACCGTACGGACATCCCTTACATCGATGAAAACGTATCGAAGGATGTTACCAACGATATCAAAACCAAGTTGGGTATCAGTCTGACTGCAGTACCGGCAACACCGGCTGCATCCGCAACTACTACTCCGGCAAACTAATCTCCTTCTGTTTATTCACCGCAGATTAACACAGATTCTCGCAGATTAAAACTTTACATTCTGCGCCGATCTGCGTTAATCTGCGTTTCTGATTTAAATATCATGACAACCACAGGACCCATCGGCATCTTCGATTCCGGCTACGGAGGGTTGACTATCCTTGACAAAATACGCAGCCTGCTTCCTCAGTACAATTATCTCTATTTAGGCGACAATGCCCGTACCCCCTATGGCACACGTTCGTTCGAAGTGGTATACGAATTCACTTTACAGGCGGTACGAAAACTCTTCGAGCTGGGATGTCCATTGGTTATCCTTGCCTGCAATACAGCTTCGGCAAAAGCACTCCGCAGTATCCAGCAACAAGACCTTCCACATCTCGACCCAGCCCGCAGAGTACTGGGCGTAATACGTCCTACCGTAGAATGCATCGGCAACTTGACCCAAACCCGTCACGTAGGGTTGCTTGCCACCGAAGGTACTGTAAAGTCACAATCCTATCCGTTAGAAATCCACAAGCTTTATCCCGAAATCCGATTGACAAGTGTATCCTGTCCCATGTGGGTACCATTAATAGAGAATAATGAAGCCCAAAGCCCTGGTGCCGATTATTTCGTACAAAAATACCTCGACCGCCTGCTCTCCCAAGACCCGGAAATAGATACCATCATTTTAGGCTGTACTCACTATCCTCTTTTGTTGGATAAAATCCGTTGTTACACTCCGTCACACATCCGCCTGGTAGAACAAGGCAAATACGTAGCAGCCAGCCTGAAAGACTACCTTATCCGACATCCGGAAATACGAACCCATTGCGAAACGGGAGGGAATTGTCTTTTCCTTACTACCGAATCGGTAGAAAAATTCCGTGAGTCAGCCCACGTCTTTCTGCATCAGGAAGTGCAGGTGCGTACCATTGCATTAGAATAAAGAAATAAACACTGCACACAGCCTCATGAGCGTATGCAACCGTGTGCAGTGTGTGTTATGTGTCAGTATAATTGTCCGCGTACCTCCACTTCAGCAAGCTTCGGTGTCACGTATCTTTCAGAATGAGGAAAACTGATACGAAGATAATGCATTTTTACCTGCCTGTCACTTTTTATCAGGTCCGAATCTAGCGGAACATGGTTGCCGGTCTTATCCGAAACCACGATCCAGTCTTTATTGTTCTCAGACACTTCAATCTTGTACTGATACGGAGCTGCACCTGCAAACCGGACACAAACCTCATCCAACATCAAGAAACGTTCCGTATCAAGTGTCCAATATACCTTTCGGTCTGAATTTTCAGGTTCCCACCAAGTATCAAGCTTACCATCAGCAGCATATCCTGTGGCATGTCCCTGTGCAGCACTGCTACCAAAAGCTGGGTTATTCAATCCGAAACTTTGCATTTTATGCTGTTTCTGCAAAGCAAAGGGAATATAAGGACGATTTTTCACTTGGGGAGTCTCTCCTTCTTGATATACGGGAGCTCCGGAAAATGTCAGTTTAACGCGAGCCGGCTCCAAGCCTGGTGAAGTAGCTTCAATGACCGATTCGCCTGCATAATAGGAGCGAAAGGCAATCGCTGCTTTTCCATCCATGATACGAATGTCACTATCCGCCTCAAACAGGATGCTGCTACCGGTAGGAAACTCGCCCGGTCCCGATAGCAAAGTCAGCCTGACAGCCGGCGAATTGCTCAGTTCTCTGCCTGTTTCATCGAGAACAGTTACCGTCAACTGAACATCGTCCGTACCGTCGGCCCTGATGCCGGTATATTGCGAGGCTTCCAACCGCAACCTTGCCGGAATGCCTGACACACTCCATATCGGAGGGGCTATATTGGCATAAGCATTCCGGTACCAATACCAAGAACGTTTCGGAATGCGGAAATAATCAACAATTCCCATTTTGCCCATTTCTTCACCAAAGATACTTCCGTGGTCGAACCCACACCAGATGGCTTGACCACTCCGCCATTCTACACCTTTCCAGGCGTCATTTTTCTGTAAGTCTCCCCATCCCGGGATATATTCGCCCGGCCGGTCGGATGTTGTGCTTCCGTATTCCGTTACCATATTCGGTATAGGCGGCTGCTGAAAATCAAGAATGGTACTTCCATCACCGTTATACCCCACAATATCTCCTATCAAGTCAATGCGCTCTGTTCCCAACGGACGCTGTGCACCGCCTATGGCAGCAGGACGTGTCGGGTCAAGCTGGTGTGTACGAGCCACCATTCTCTCCAATAGTTTCCTTATCCCATGCATTGTTTCCGGTGCAGTAAAAAAAGGCTCGTTGCACATGCTCCATGCGATAATGGAAGGATGATTACGGTGGATACGTATCATTTCCTCCAACTGCTGCAAGACATTTTCTTCAAATTCTTTGCAGTCCTCCTGGCGGACTGGATAAGCACTTGCTGTCCAATATCCGTCTTTCTTTTCTCCTGCCGTAGCCCAAAAGGGAGCTTCCGACCAGAACAGCACACCTTCTTCATCACAAGCTTTCGAAAATGCGGGAGAATGCGGATAGTGAGAGCCGCGGATCATATCAAAGCCTGCTTGCTTAACCAAAGCCACATCACGGCGTGCTGCAGCATCGGTCACAGCATCACCCCATCCAGCCTGATCTTGATGAACATTTATTCCTTTAAAATACAAATGTTTCCCATTCAGGAAAAAACCGTGGTCTTTTGTCCATTCAAACCAACGGAAACCGAAGGACGTTTCCTCTCGGTCTATCAGCTCATCACCTTTGAAAAGCAGACTTTCCAACTTGTACAAGACCGGATGTGACGGGTGCCACAGGAAAGGATGCTCTATTCTTTCTGTTTGCTGTTTTACAACCTGGCTCGTATTGCCTTTCAATTGTATTATCTTTTGTGCGGATGCGATAATCCTGCCTTCAGATGACAGAATATTGGAAACCAAACGGAAATTGCCAGTTTCAGGCTCCGAATGACAAATCTCCGTTGAAATGTCCACAATTCCATATTTGCCATTACTTACATCAAGTCCCGATGTCGTGACAAATGTTCCATACCAACCGATATACGTAGAAGATTTCAACACTAAACGGACATTACGGTATATACCTCCGCTAAAAACATGTTCCCCACCGCGCGGTGCCACAGTGGGTTGCCATAAATTGTTAACCCGTATTGCAAGCACATTATCTCCTTTTTGTGCCGCATCAGTTATGTCAACCGAAAACCCTGTATACCCCCCGCAATGCCGGTCTATAAACTTTCCGTTTAAAAAGATTTCCGCTTCCTGAAAAACACCGTCAAACTCTAGAAAGATTTTTCCCGAGAGATTCCTGTCTGTAAAAAACACACGCTTGCGGTACCACCCATATCCGGTATAGAAATCTTTCGACATAAAATAGGGAATACTAAACGAATGAGGAATCCCAATGGTCTCCCAGTTATTGTCGTCATAATCCGTCTTTTCGGCTCCTTGCAAGTCTCCTTGCATATACTTCCATTCCCGGTTCAGATTAATGACCTCACGAGGAGAATAGGCATATCCCACACTGCAAAAACAAAAAAGTACCCAAAAATTTATTGCCCATAAACAATGCCTCATAGTAAACATAGTTTTTATATTTGTGATTATAATCTAAATGAATATCCTCAAAATACCAGTAGATAAAAAGAGTCAGAAGGAGTTATGCCTTCGGCAGGAGTCAGAAACAGGTCTATGGGGCTTTAACTTCTGGACCAAGTGATAACTCCTGTAAAACATAACTGCTTTTAACTCCTGAGTCAAATCAAAAAAAGATCCGTGTCCGTTTGTCAGCCGTTTATGTAATACCTCATCTGTCCGAATCAAACGTGACCTTGCTTGGCAAATTTAAACAATTATATTGAA